>JAGODF010000407.1 GCA_017998375.1 Spirochaetota bacterium | reverse complement strand
CGGGGATACGGACCCCAGTTGGAATAAAAATCTTCGGCGCGAACCTGAACGAAATCCAGCGCCTCGGCGGCGAGATCGAGACGCTGATGCGCACGGTCCCGGGGCCCCGCAGCATCTACGCAGAGCGCGTGGGCGGCGGTTACTACGTCGATATCACGCCGCGCCGCGCCGAGCTTGCCCGGTACGGTCTCGGTATTGACGACCTCCAGATGGTGGTGATGAGCGCCGTGGGCGGCGAGACGGTTTCCACCACCGTAGAGGGCCGGGAACGCTACACCATCAACGTGCGCTACCCGCGGGATTTCCGGGGCGACCTCGATGGACTGTCGAGAGTGCTGGTCACCACGAGAAGCGGCGTCCAGGTGCCACTGGGTTCCCTGGCGGACCTCTCCCTGGCCTACGGGCCCGCGATGATCCGTGACGAGAATGGCCGGCTCTCGGGGTACGTCTATGTCGACATTGCGGGCCGTGACGTGGGCTCCTATGTCGCCGAGGCGAAGGAGCTGGTCCGGACGCACCTGAACCTCCCGACCGGATATTCGCTTACGTGGAGCGGCCAGTACGAGAACATGCAGCGCGTGGAGGAGCGCCTCAAGGTCGTGCTTCCCATCACCATCTTCCTCATCATCGTGCTCCTGTACATGAACACGAAGTCGGCGGTGAAGTCGTTCATCGTCCTTCTCGCCGTGCCGTTCTCCCTTGTCGGCGCGGTGTGGCTTCTCTACATTCTCGGCTACAACGTTTCCATTGCCGTCTGGGTGGGGATGATAGCCCTCATGGGTTTGGACGCCGAGACCGGTGTCTTCATGCTCCTATTCCTCGATCTCTCCTACGAGGATGCGAAGAGGAAGGGCCTTTTGAGGAACGACGGCGAGCTCAAGGAGGCCGTGGTCCACGGCGCCGTGAAGCGTATCCGGCCGAAGATCATGACCGTGGCGACGGCGTTCCTCGGCCTCATGCCGATCATGTGGTCCCTCGGTACCGGCGCCGACGTGATGAAGCGCATCGCCGCCCCGATGATCGGCGGGCTCTTGACGTCATTTGTGCTTGAACTGCTTGTCTATCCGGCGGTCTACTATTTATGGCGGAGGAGGGAACTGAAGGATTATTATCTGTAGCGGGTGGAGAAAGTTATTACGCACCCCGAGCGCAGTCGAGGGGCGCGCTGGGCAATTAAATGTACTAATATTTCAACAGGAGGAACACCAATGAAGATGCGTATGATAGCAGTGACGGCGGTTGTGGCGGCGGCGATTTCGATTTCGTACTGCAAGAAGGCCGACGAGCACCAGGGGCACATGATGGACACCGATACCACGAAGTCGGTGATGATAGGCAATGTACAGGCTGTCTTCGATCTCATGGACCGGGAGCACCATGATGGGATGATGAAGCAGATGGGGGGCGGACACGGCGGCGAAGGGACGTTCAGCCACTACATCCTCCTCACCATGATGAAGAAGGCGGAGCGTAAGCTCATCATGGACGCCGAGGTGACCCTCGCCCTCACGGGTCCCGACGGGAAGACCGTGGAGAAGAAGGCCCACGTGATGTCCGGCATGGGGATGCACCATTACGCCGCGGGCTTCGATATGGGAGCGAAGGGAGATTACAAGGTGAAGGCCGCCATCAAGCAGGCGGGCGGTGACATGAGCGCCGAGGCGAGGTTTACGGTGAAGTAGATCCTGCCTTTTTAGAAAAAAAGGGGAGCCCGGATTACATCCTTGTCGTATCCGGGCCATTCTTTTTTTTCGCTTCCTTGAACGTGACGGTCTTCTTCGCGTGGTCCACAGCCAGGCTCTAACAGTAGTAGAAATAGCCGGTCGTTAGGAGTAAGTTCACTTCCCCGCCTTGGCGTTCATCTTCTCATCGAAAGCATCGATGCTGTAAATGTTTTCAAACGCAAGCCGTTCCGGCCGTTTCGCCTCGCTCTCTACCTGCCAGGGAGTGAGCCCTTCGAGGTTCTCGACCTTTTTCCCCACGATGATGAGCGTGATGAGCATGCAGTCGTCCGGGATACCGAGCGCCTGCCGGGTCCTCTCCGGATCGAAACCGGCGATGGGATGCGCCACCAGTCCGAGCTCCGTCGCGCGCAGCAGGAGCGCGCTAACAGCCATGCCAAGATCGAAGAGGTAGTATTCCCGTTCCTTTATGAGACAGTCGTGCTCACGCCGCGCGAAGGCGGCGATGATAAGAGAAGCTTTATGTGCCCACTCGTTCCCCTTGTTCAGGCACCCGCGAACTTTTCCCAGCGATTCCGCGGACCTGGCGAAGACGAAGCGCCAGGGCTGGTTGTTGAAGCATGAGGGCATGAGTCTCGCAGCTTCGACGAGCTCGCGGATGATATCGTCGGTAATGTCAACCGGCCCGAGGGCGCGGTAAGCGCGTCTTGCCTGGATGGCGTCTTTCACGTTCATGGGGGCCTCCTGTTTTACATGCGTTTGTGATTAGGATATATACTGTTCAGTGGTTCTGTCAAGATGCAAAATTGATGAAAGGGCCGGGATTCCTTTGTTGATCCTCCGCGTTCTCCGCGACTCCGCGTGAGGCCCCGCCGCATAGGGGGAATTCCCTCACAATAAAAAAATATTTTCCCCTCTTTTCACACGTCCTCATTTTACGTATCTATACTATGACATCCGAAATCAATCCGAAGTAAACGTTTACGGCAGCGCGTGTTTCTTTCCAAGTACTGGATGAATGTCGGGCAGTAATGGCCAACTACAACCTCGAGGAGTGAATTTATGAGTTACAAACCCGGTATCTGCACATTCTGCGGCAACGGATGCGGCCATTTCCTCAGAGTCAACGACGGGAAGGTGGACGGCGTGTTCGCGTCCCGGAACCACCCCGTGAGCCAGGGAAGGCTCTGCGTCCGCGGCTGGAACATCCACGAGCTCTTGAGCACCAACCAGAGGCTGTATTCGCCGATGATCAGGAAGAACGGCGCGCTGGAAAAGGCGACGTACGACGAGGCGATAGGCCTGGCGATGCAGAAGCTCGTGAAATACGCGTCAGATTCTCCCGACTACGTGGCCGTCCTGGCGTCGCCCCGGTCCTCCAACGAGGAGAACTACCTCCTGATGAAGCTCGTCCGCTCCGTCATCAAGACCAACAACATCAGCCTGGATTCCGAATCCGGGCACCGCGGCAGCATGGACGTGCTGGCCGCGGGCACCGGGATGCCGGGAATGCTGGGCTCCGTCGCCGGCATC
>JAGODF010000406.1 GCA_017998375.1 Spirochaetota bacterium | reverse complement strand
TGAAAATCAATACCGCCAGCCCATGTAGCCCAGGCCGATGATGTTCATCAGCACCGGCACGGCGTAGATGCATCCGATGGCGATGAGCTTGTGCCGGTCCTTCTTCAAGTCGGTGACCAGGATTGCCGCCACGAAGAAATGGAAGTAGCCTATCAGGAAGATGAGTATCACCCCGGCGAACGACCTCTGCCAGAACGAGTACTCCCACACCAGGTGGCCGCCGATGTTCAGCAGCACCTCGACGAACACGCAGAAAATGGAGAACCCTATCGCCACGAACCACTTCTCCGGGATGTTCAGGATCTTCCTGTTCCTGTCGTTCGAGAGCGTGTTGAAGTAGACGATGCCCAGGATGGCGAACATGAACATGATCTCGATGTTCCAGCCCACCATGGTGCGCAGCGCCGAGGGCCCCGGCGCGGTCCAGAACGCGGAGCGCTCGGTGAGTATCATCACCCAGCCGTTCCAGGTCTCGTTGAAGAAGTCCATGCCGAAGATCGTGAGCCCGGCAAAGACGACGTTCCAGTCGCCCTTCTTGCGCGCCTTTTTTATTTCCAGCGAATAGACATAGCACACCAGCGCGAGCAGCGGTATCACGTACCACTGGATGGTCGAAAGGTCCCTGAGCCCCTGCAGCGCCCGTTGAGTCGCCTCCGTGTACATGGCACACCTCCAAAAATATTATACAATGATACAGATAAGCCCCGCCAATCCGAAGTCCGATTGCAACCATGTCATCGCGAGCGACCGCAGGGAGCGCGGCGATCTCTTATTAACCATTAAATACGCAATGCACCATGAGATTGCCGCGGTCGCTACCGCTCCCTCGCAATGACAGGTAACAACATCATACCTCCACATCCGCGCGTCTCCGTGGTTCCCTTTTTTATAGTATCAATTGGACTGCGATAAATAGCAAGTAGATTTTGGGCGATATCAGCGGCTCACTTCGCGGTACAGCGCCAGTCCGCGGTACTCACGCCTGAAGCCGGTCCCGAGGAAATAATCCGCGTACGGGCTCGTCGCCGCGCGCACGCCGTTGATCGTCTCCACGCGCGCCGCCGGGAGCGGGTTGAAATCGCGCGACGTGAGCGCGCGGAAAAGGGCGAGGTGTTCGTCGCGAAACTCCCCGGGGGCGATTCCGATGGAGACGGCGCCGCCGCTTTTCGAGGCGACGAGAACGGGCCGCGCGCCGTGAAACACCAGGTACGTCGTGGCGCGCCTCGGCGGCAGCGCCTCCTTAAGCCCCTCCACGCCCGCGCCGCAGAGGGAGGCCGGGTCGGCCGCGTTCATCCAGTAAACCAGTTCCTCGTCCAGTCCACTTTCCAGGAGTGCCAGCCCCTCCCGCGAAATAAACTGCGGCCCGCCTATACCCTCGAAGAACCTGCCCGCGACCACTTCACCCGACAGCTCCATGACGCGCAGCGTCCTGAACAGCACTCCCCAGCGGAACGGGGGAAGTTCCCGGTCGCAGAGCTCCCGGAAGATGATGCCATACCGCGCCAGGAGCAGGCGCACCCTCTCCTTTTCGATCTCCAGTTCCTCCACCGGGTCCTCCGGGCGCGGCGGCCAGGGCAGCGCGAACCAGCTTCCGGTGAACGGCTGGAAGTGGTACCAGCGCGCGAACCCCGACGCCCGGCCGCGCCTGCGCGGTGCGTCCTCCGCGATGTCGGGCGCCTCGAAGCCGGCATGAATCCCGGCGCGGAGCGCTTCGAAGGTGTCGTTCGAGATGAGCCCCTTCCACGCGGCCCTCCACACGCGCTCCGTGGCTTCCGCGGTCGGCACGCCCGCGTGCCGCCGCATGTCGGGGAAGCCGAACCTGCCCCGCCGGTCCGGGAGAAGCGCGTCGATGTCGGCGTCGCCGCCCGGCGGGCCGCCGGAGAAAAGCTCCAGCTCGGGAAGCAGGGCGAAGGCGCACTTCTCCTTCCCGCAGCCGAACCAGGCGAGGCCGCTTTCCCGGAAGAGCCCGTCCAGCATGTTCCCTCGGTACCCGGCGATGCGCGCGGGCAGGATGTACTCCTCCCAGGCCCGCACTGGGGCTGGATGCTCGAAGAGCGCCTCCAGCCGGCCTTTCAGCGCGTCCCCGCCCTCACCGCTCCGCGCGAGCCCCTGGATCGTCGCGACGAAGAGCGGGAGATACCGGGCGGGCAGCGTTTCAAACGGTTTCCTCCCGGACTTCCGGAGCATGCGCAGAAGGGACTCAAGGTTCTCCCGGTCGCAGACTTCCACGGAGCCTCCATCCCGGAAGGCGTCGGCCACGACAAGCCCCTCTTCCTCCAGGGCTGATAGCATCTCGCCGAGATCGCCGGGCGGAAAGCCGAGCAGCTCATTCAGTTCCGATGGCGGCACCGGCCCCGAGTGGCGCAGGTGTCGGACGATGATATCCTCCCGCCTCACAAAAGAGGTTTCCTCGTCCCGGGAAGGCGGCGTTACGCGCAGCCGCTCGAGCCGCGTGCCGATATCCGCGCCGGTAAGTACCGGCTCCGGCGAGAGGCCGCGCGCGTCCGTCCCGCACGCGCCCGTGATGCGCGGCAGGTCCTCCAGCGCGCAGACGAGGCGCCGCGACGCGCCCGGCAGCATCACCGACGCGAGCTTTCCCGCGACAGGCCCGGCCAGGTCATCCGCGCCGATGCCGTGGTCGCGGCGCGCGGCGGCGAGCAGGAGCTCCCATTCGCCGGCGGGCACCATCATCCTCTCCTTGACCCACTCCAGGAGCGCGAGCGGAGTCTCCGGCGCGTAGCCCGGCGCCAGGCGGCGGACTTTCTCCTCGAAGAGCGCTATCACCCCCTCCGGGATGCGCGGCCGCAGGAGGCGCGAGCCCGCGATCTCGGCGATGAGGTCCTTCCTCGAGGCGGTGCGCGTCCCCGCGGCGGGCGTATCGTCGTCGTAGAGGTGCGCCGCCGTTTCCCTGAAGGCAATGCCCGCGGCGAAGGGCGACGGCGCGAAGGTCACGCACTCCGAGACGCGGATGGTTCCGTCGCGCAGCTCCTCCAGCAGCAGGGAGAGGCTTTCCAGGTCGAACTCGTCGCGGAGGCAGGTCCGCCAGGTTTCCAGCGTCACGGGGAAATCGTCGAAGCCCGCGACTTCCGCCAGGAGCTTCTTCGCCCGGAGCCGGTTGATCCAGAGCGGCAGCCTGCGGTTGAAGCCCGCCGACGGCAGGAGGAGCGCCCGGCCCGCGTTCTCGCGGAAGCGCGCGCCGAAAAAACCGGTTTCCTCCAGGCG
>JAGODF010000067.1 GCA_017998375.1 Spirochaetota bacterium | reverse complement strand
ATATAGAAGCCGCGGTAGTCCACGAACTCGCTCAGGAGCTGTTCCACTATCGCCCTTTCGAGCGCTTCCATCCCCTCACCGGTCTTCGCCGAGAACGGTATCACCGCCGCGCCTGCGACGCCCACCAGCTGATCGATACGCGCCCGCCTCTCGCCGGCAGGCACAAGGTCGATCTTGTTGGCGAGGAAAAAGCAGGGCTTGCCCTTCACGCTTTCCACTATCTCCCGGTCTCCCTCCGCGGCGCCGGCGGCGGCGTCGAACACCGCAAGGACAATCGACGCCTCGCCTATCTTCAGGCGGCTGAGCGCCATCCCTTTCTCCTCGATGGCGCACCCCGGCTCGGCGATGCCCGCGGTGTCGAACAGGTTCACGTGTATCCCGCCGAACTGCACCGTTTCCCGGATGAGGTCCCTCGTGGTCCCCGGGATGTCCGATACAATTGCCCGTTCCGCGTTCAGTATCAGGTTCAGGATGCTCGACTTCCCCACGTTGGGCCGTCCCACGATGGGCAGGTCGATGCCGTGCGACAGCTTCTCCCCCACGGCGCAGCGGCGGCGTATGTCCCGCAAATCCTCCTCCATCGAGGAAAGCCGCGTCCCGGCCTCCGTTGCCGAGATGAACTCTATCCCCTCGTCGGCAAAATCGATGCCGCACTCGATGTCGGCTTTCATGACGACAAGCTTTTCCCGAATCCCCGCCAGCCTGCCGCGGAGCGAGCCGTGCATCTGGTCCAGCGCCGCCCGTATCTCCCACTCCCCGCGGGCCCGCACGATATGATTGATGGCCTCCGCGGCGGTGAGGTCTATCTTCCCGTTCAGGAAGGCGCGCCGGCTGAACTCCCCGGGCTGGGCGAGGCGCGCGCCGCGCGAGGTGAAGAGGTCCAGGATTTTTTTCACGATGATGGGATTGCCGTGGCAGGAGACCTCAGCCATCTCCTCACCGGTGAAGCTGGCGGGCGCGCGGTAATATACGGCGACAACATCGTCTACCACCGCGTCCCCGTCGGTGATGGAGCCGTAGACGGCGCGCCGCGGCTCCAGGCGGCCCGCCGCGCTGAAGCACGACGAGAGGACCCGGAGGGAGTCCGGGCCGCTCATCCTGATAACTGCGATTGATGAATTGACGGGGGGCGTCGAGGGGGCGCAGATGGTGTCGTCGAACATCACTTGTTCGGGGATATCTTCACCTTGCGGTAAATTCCCTGGCCCTCGCTCTTGGTGGAAACGCGGCTGTCATTCTGCAGGGTGAGGTGGATAAGCCTGCGCTCGAAGGGGTTCATGGGCTCCAGGACCCAGGGCTTGCCGGAACGGATGACCTTCATGGCTATGTCCTTCGACATCTTCCGCAGCGCGCGCTCCCTCTTGGCGCGGTAGGACTCGATGTCCAGGATGATCTTCTTGTCGCTTCCCGTCTGGTGGTTCACTATGAGGTTCACCAGGAACTGCAGGGACTCCAGTGTCTTTCCCCTCTTGCCGATGATGAGGCCCGAGTACTCGCTGTCGAGCTCCACGTACACCTTGCTCTCGCCTTCCTTCAGGTCGCGTATCTTTCCGGTGATTCCCATCTTTTCCAGAATGTTTTGTATCACTTCCCTGGTGAGCTCGCCCACGTCCTCGGCGGACTCGCTGTAGTATATCCTCACCTTTGCCGAACGGGACACGCCGAAACCGAAAATGCCGCTCTTGCCCTCGTCAACGACCTCTATCTCCACCGTCGAAGGATCCGTTATTCCAAGCTGGCTGAGGCCTTTCTTCTTGGCGTCATCTATCGTCCTGCCTTCTATTTCCAGTACCTTCATGATCTCCTCCCGAAAGCCGCACCGCGGCGGTTCCGCTCCAGTGGCTTTCCTCATCCCTTGAATGTGAAATATCCCGCGGCCGGCGGCAGCGGTCCGTAACAGACATACTCAAACCGTTTTTAAGGCAGCCTCCTTTTTAGCCCTGCTGTTTATGTAAAGCTGGTGCAGTATCTGCAACAGGTTCTGCATGATCCAGTACAGTACCAGTCCCGACGGCATGTTCCAGAAGATGAAGAGGAACAGGAACGGCATTATCTTCATCATCATCTGCTGCTGCGACGAGTCGGCCCCCGGGGTCATCTTCTGCTGGAAGTAGGTGGTGGCGGTCATCAGTACGGGCAGGATGTTGATATTGAACCCGGCGATGGTAGTCACGGTGTCCGGCATGGAGAGGTCCGTTATCCAGAGGATGAACGGCGCCTGCCAGAGGTCTATCGAGTTTATCAGGGCGCTGTACAGCGCGAAGAAGAACGGCATCTGGAGCAGGAGGGGAAGGCAGCCGCTCAGCGGGTTCACCTTCTCCTTCTTGTACATCTCCATCACCTTCTTGTTCATCATCTCCGGCTTGTCCTTGTACTTGGCCTGGATCTCCTTGATCTTCGGGTTGAGCTCCTGCATGCGCTTCATCGACTCCGTCGATTTCAGCGTCAGAGGCATCAGGATGATCTTGGTGATGATGGAGAAGATGATGAGCGACCACCCGAGGTTCCCGAAGAGGATGTTGATTTTCATCAGGCACCAGAGGAGAAAGTCGCGGATGGGCTCTATGAAGGCGTTCACGTCCGCGGCGTCGCGGAGAACCGGATCGACGGCGATGAGCTTCGCCTTGTCCTTCTCTCCCACGTAGACCTTGAACGATTTCGTGACGCCCTTACCGGGCTGGAGCGGGTCCACCGGCATGGTCATGCCTGTGCGGTTGCCATGCTTGGCCCTTCCCTCGTGGACGATACCCGTGCCGGTGAAGCCCTGCGGCAC
Organism: Spirochaetota bacterium; assembly: GCA_017998375.1. Classification (GTDB taxonomy): domain Bacteria; phylum Spirochaetota; class UBA4802; order UBA4802; family JAGODF01; genus JAGODF01. Next base: position 12,302 of record JAGODF010000067.1, on the reverse strand, counting down.
CATCAGCGTGAGGAAATATCTGCTCCGCATGCCGGCCCACTTCACCTGGCCCCCCTCGCGGACCAGGTCCGTTTCCTTGGAGAAGAGCCCGCCACCCTGGGAGCCGCTCTCGAAATCATCGTTCATGAAGTAGACGCTTTCCACGCGGTTGTAGGAGTTGTTGAAATCCATGTCCGGACCCAGGAAGTCCCCGTTGGAGGCCACCAGGGCGTTGCCGGTGAGCGCCACCGCCGCGTTACCGGCGTTCCTCACCGTCTGCTGCAGATCGAAGTAGTGCTTGTCCTTGTGGAACGTGTAGACCCGTTCGTACACCACGGGCAATCCCTGGAAGTTGCGGACCACGGCGGAAAACTTCACGGTTTTGTCCGATAGTTTCTCGTGCTTCCAGAGCGCCTTATCCAGGGGCGATCCGTCTCGGAACTCGCTGTCGGTCTGGTATACGTTGAAATCGAGTCCGCCGGTCGCGGTAATGCCGTACTCGTCCAGTTTCGACTTGCCCGCGACGAGCTCTATCTTCCTGCCTTTATACACGTACACCATGCTCTTTATGAGGGCGCCCCTGTTGGACAGCTTCACCTCGTAGTTGTCGGTTGCCAGGGAAATTTCCATCTCTTCACCCGCGGTCTGTTCGGGCAAAACCTGTCCCGCCGGCGCGTCAGCGACCTGCCCCGCGCCTTGTCCCGTGGCGGGCTGTTCGGCCTTCTGCTGCTGTTGCTGGACGGCCTGCGGGTCCGCCGCCGGCCGCTGGGGCATGGGCTTGAAAATCCAGAGCCAGACTACCCAGATAACCAGTGAAAGGCCGAGGGCCAGAGCGAATCTTTTATCCATATTGTTCTCCGACGACTGTAATAAAATATCCGGCAATGTCCGCGCACGACGGCGTCACGCGCGCGTTGTAGCGACAGGGAATCAGCGGTGATCGCGGCAGCATGTGCCGTTATCGGGGAAGGGTTTCAGGACGGGACGCGGTAAGGTTATTTCACGGCACGGGATCGTATCCGCCCCTGCAGAAGGGGTTACACCGGAGAATCCTGCGCGCCGAAAGGTACACACCGAAAAAAAGACCGTGCTTCTTCAATGCCTCTACCGCGTATTCCGAGCAGGTAGGGAAAAACCGGCACGAAGGAGGCAGCAGGGGTGATAGCGCCGCCTTGTAGAGGCGTATCATCCATATTAAAGGAATCGATACACCACTGAATATTTTCCTGATAATCGTCACGATAAGACCCCTGCTTTCCTGAAGAGCTCCGCGAGCTCTCCCCTGGCCTCGATATAACTTTTTTCTTTAAAACCCGAGCCGGGCTGAATTACGATATAATAACCACCGCGCATCAACGGGATGTAATCCCTGCATATCGACCGGATGATTCTCCTGGACCTGTTCCTCGCAACCGCGTTGCCGTATTTCCTGCTCAATGTGATCCCGATATTGATACGCGGCACTGCGCTGTCATTTCCGACTGTCCCTCGTCCGGAGCGGTCTGTTTCGTTTTTCCGCTGCCGCACGATAATCCTCAAGTCCGTTCCCGAGAACCGTTTCCCCCGCCTGAAAACTTCCTGAAAAACTTCCCTCCCCTTTAACGAATATGCCCTCTTCACAAAACTCGTCTTCCCCGGGCGGCCGTCTATTTGCCGCCGTTCTTCTCGTCCGAAACCGTCAGCTTATGTCTCCCCTTGCGCCTTCTTCTTTTGATAACTTCCTGGCCTTCGGGCGTGCTCATGCGCGCGCGGAAACCGTGTGTTTTGTAACGCTTGCTGTTGCTGGGCTGATAGGTTCGCTTCATGGCCGTCACCTCTTAACGATAAAATTGAATTAATAGCTTGGACCGATATATCCGTATTCCCCTGAAAAAGGCAAAATGTACCTGATTGAAAGGCGAAACCGGTTCAATGGCAATGATTTGCAGTAAAACAGGGATTAAATGTCCAAATTAGGATAAATGCGCTTTTTGTCAATTGAATTTTATCGAATCTCCGGTTCGTGATTCCGGCACAGCGGGCCTTCAGGGTGAAAAAGGGTTGTAATCGGCATGGCGCATCACCCATAGTAGGATGATCTTTGGGGGATATTCAGGGCATGGCACTACCGACACTACCTTCCCGCGCGAAACTGTTCATCGGCATCCTCACGTCGTCCGTTGAACTGCTGGACGGGGCGCACGCCGCGCTGGAGAAAAAATACGGCGAGATAGACTTCGTGACCACGAAGATACCGTTCACCCACACCGACTACTACGGCTCCATCGGGACGGGGCTTTTCAAGATATTCCTTTCCTTCCGGAAGCTGATACGGCGGGAGGACATCGTCGATATCAAGCTCTTTACCAACAGGCTCGAAACCAGGCTTTCGGGCAAGGGACGGAGGCGCATCAACATCGATCCGGGGTATCTCACCCTTTCCAACGTGTTCCTCGCCTCCTGCAAGGACTTCTTCCACAGGACCTACCTGGGCAAGGGGGTCTACCTGGAGAACGAATTCAGGTACGTGGCCAGGAAATTGGAGCCGTGGGACTGGACCTACCCGGACTACAGGAAGACGGAGTACCTGAACTTTTTCTACAATATCCGCAGGCTCTACCATAACCAGCTGAAAAATCATTGAACCAGCCCACCCGGCCGGTTCGCCTGCCGGGGAATTATTATTGACATATAATGCTTTATGAGGGAAAATTATCTGTACGATGACACGGAAGTTCGACAGGAAGCTGCACAGGAAGGCAACTGGGCCTGTTGGAAGGGACGCCCCGGGCCTTGACGCGGAGATGTCCAGGGAAAAACAGAAAGCGCGGGACCTCAAGCATTCTCCCTGGTGGAAGAAGAAGATATCGTCGGGGGTGTGCCACTACTGCCGCAGGGCCGTCAATCCTTCCGAACTGACCATGGACCATATCATCCCGCTATCCCGGGGCGGCAAGTCCGAGAGAATAAACATAGTGGCGGCGTGCAAGGACTGCAACAACAGGAAAAAGTATCTTCTCCCGGCGGAGTGGGAGGAGTATCTCCGGTCCATACAGGAAACGAAAGTCCGGTAGTGCCGCGAGACGGAATCGCGTAATGAACGAAAAGAACAGGGAACAGATCAGGAAGGGCGATATCATCATCCTCCAGGGCGACGAGCCCCGGTTCCTTTACTATCTCCACAGCGGGACGCTGGAGATCCTCTCCTGCCCGTCGGAATACGAGGGCCTCGCCAAAGACATCATCATCTCGAAAAGCACGCGGGTCGGTATCATCAACGCGAATTCGCTCATCTCCGGGTTGAGCATCCTTTTCACGGAACCATACCAGAAGACCATCAGGGCCATCGAGGACTCCGTCATCACGAAGTACCCCATAAAAGAGGGCGGGTTCCGCCAGGTGGTGGAGGACGACAAGTCACTCTCGGTAAACATACTGAACCACCTGTTCAAGCGGTTCGAGCTTTCCATATCCGACGCGTCTAAGTATACCAGGCTGTACCAGAACCTCACCAAGATCAACGACAACATGTGCCTTCTCCTGAAGGAGCTGGCGGCGAACATATCCTCCGACAAGCTGCTCAACCGGATGGAGCCGCTGTACGAGACCTACACGAACAACGGCGGCGAGTTCCCGTCGCGCTTCGACGCGAAGTTCCTGATCTCGGACAACGGCAGCATCCTCAAGAAGAACTACAACTTCCCGGGACTTCCCCTGGAGTCCCTCATCGATCTGAAACAGTCGAACTTCTTCAAGAAGCTCCTTGCGGTGAGCCCGAACCTCATAGAGTCCGTCATAAGGGAAAAGCCCGATATCGCCACCTTCATATTCGAGACCATCTCCGACGACCTGCTCAAGGTCCTGGACAGAATCGAGGCTGTCGCCAACGAGATCGAGGAGGAGTTCTCGGTTTTCTTCGGCAGCGAATCGAGCTGGACCTCGTACCTGGCGGACCAGAAGGGATATGACCGCCTCGTCGCCAGCGGCAGGATCGACGGGGACTTCCTGAAAAACCTGGTATCGGTGTTCGTCAAGCTGAACAGCATCTACCAGGAAATATCCGGAAAAACCATCGTGGAAAAGCACCCGGGTTTGAAAAAACTCCATTCACTCTACGTATCATCCAAGGCGACGGAGGCGGAAGCGGCAACGTCGGGTACGGCGCCCGTAGAGCGTATGTCCAGGGCTTCCAGCTCCATCCTCGCCCAGTATAAAAACTCGCTCCAGCAAATCTTCGAGTTCGCCGTGAGCGAGAAGGAATTCCAGACGACTTTTCTCAAAACCCTCGGCATATTCAAAAACATGAAAAATCCCTTCGACACAGAAACCGAGGGTAGAAAAACGAGACGCGCCCTGGCGCGCATGTACTGGGAGCTTTACGGGCAGGTGTATGTCCGCAGCAAGACGCAATCATCCACGCCGCTCCCCGTGAAGCTCATGCTGCAGTTCGGCTATCTCGACGACGCTCTCATGGATGAATCGCAGATACCGGAGCTCCATGAAATGCTGTCGCGCACCGCGGAGCAGATCAAGGTACCCATCTACCGCGAGGAAGAGTTCCTGTCGGGATTGTTCGAGGGCAAGTTCGCCCCCAGCATCAACGAGATGGGACTCACTTACGAACAACACCTCCAGGAACAGGGCAAGGCCAGGACCAAGGAGAAAGAACGCTCCACCGGGGACGAGAACATCAACAAGGTCCTCTACGAGATCAACCACCGCACGGCCACCACTGTCTCGGTCTGTTCCGGTTCCACGGCAACGGCGTTTCCCATACTCACCTCCATGGTGATGAAGGGCAACCCCACGAATTTCCACGTGTCGAAAAAGAAGCTGGAATCGATCATCATGCAGCTCCGCGACATAGATTTCTCCGTATTTTACAGGGAAACCGTCGCCAGGCTCGACAACGCCCGCGAGGTCATCGAGGAGGAGGTTCTGCCGAACTTCATCCTGCTGCCCAGCCTCGGATCGAAAACCATGCTCTGGCAGGAACTGGACGGGCCCAACAGGAAGAGCCGCGGGCGCATCGTGGTGCCGACGCTCTTCATGGGGGATTTGCTCAAGAGCATGGCCCACACCTTCGCCTGTTTCCGCTACGAACTGAACCGGTCCATCAAGGGAGGCGCGTGGCGCGACCCGGTGGAGGGAGGGCTCACGGGAATCTACCTGGACTACGTGCAGTTCTACAAGAAGAACTCCAAGCTCTCCGTGGAAATGAAGGAAAAAGTCGCCGAAAAATTCAAGAGCATCCGCGACGACCGGAACAGGTTCGCCGACGACTACATCATGTGGGTCCTCTTCGAAAAGGACGGCATTCCGAAGCTCAACACAGTGGTGAGGGACATTTTCTACAAGAACATCCGCTTCAGGAAGGAGATCAGGGACAAGTTGAGCGCCATGCCCGCTTTCAGCGAAATCGCCACGCGCTTCAAGAACGTGTACAGCCGTGATATCACCCAGTACGAGAGGAAGTTCAAGAAGTACCGCGACGAGGCGGGCAACCTCCCCGAATCGCTGCAGAAATTCATGGATTACCTGAACTGCTAAATGGCACAGAAAAAGAAAGTGACCGGGATCATCCAGATTTACAGCAAGAAAGCCCGGGACCAGATTTTCGGCATAGGGAAAAAGTTCGCCACCGAGGCCGGTATCAGCGGGGTCGCGGATGACGTGTTCGCCTGCGTCGACGAGCTGATCAAGAACGCGGTCAAGGCGAACTACAAGTTCCTGCTGGTCGTCGATAAAATATCATCCAATCTGAAAAACAAGTACGACGGCATCAGCGCCCAGGAAATACAAAAACGCATATTCGAGATACTCAAGGACAAGCAGGCGTACGACAAGATGGCGGCGGATATCATCTCGCAGGATTACATATCGGACCGCGTGAGGGAGATCCTGAACCAGGAGGGCCGGTATCTCAACATACGGAACAAGGTCTACGCGGAGAAGCGCGACTACACCGACGACGAGAAGAAAAAGATAGCCACACTCAAGGAGTTCCTGAACATACGCAGGCAGCTGAAGGAGAGGGACATCAAGATACTCCTGAAGATCGAGGGGAACGAGGACTTCGTCTACATCGAGGTGACCAACACCGCGCCCATCATGACTCACGACCTCAACCGTATCTACGAGAAGCGCGACGAGTACAAGAACTACCGCCTCCAGGGGAAGGAACAGGAATTCTTCATCAACAACATCGATACCACGGACTCCGGCTTCGGCCTGGGCTACGCCACCATCGACAGCTTCCTGTCGAACCTGGGACTGGACCCCGACAGCTCCATCACCATCATATCGGCCAACAACACCACGGCCATGCTCTCCATTCCCATCTCCGCGCTGAAGTGACGCGTTCAGTACAGAAGGTACTTCTTCCTGGCGCGCCTGAACTTTTCGATATCGCTGCGCATCGTGTCCCGGTATTCCTCCCAAGACTTGCCCGCGTCTATCGACTTCCGGACCCCGTCCGTCCCGGCGAGATGGTCCACGTGAAAACCGGTCTTCCCCTCCCTCCACCGGAATTCACTGTACCCTTTCACCAGGTGGCGCATCATCCGGTACGATACCTCCAGGGGACTGAATTTTCCGCCGGTGTAATAGATGTGCGCGCCGCCGCAGAGCTGGTTCTCGAACGCGGAGAAGGTCGGCTTGAAGTACACGGGACGAAACCTGAAGTTCTCCAGTCCCAGTCCGTTCAGTCCGTCGCAGAACTTCCGCGCGTCGATTCCCGGCGCGCCTATCACCTCGAAGGGGGTCGACGTTCCGCGCCCCAGGGAAATGGTGATTCCCTCCATGAGGACCAGCGTGGTGTACAGCACCGAGGACTTGTAGGTGGGCAGGTTGGGAGATGGAGGCACCCAGGGGAGCGACGTCTCGTTGAAGTAGAGATCCCTCCCCCAGCCGGAGAGCGGGATCACCCTGAGATTCACGTTCCGCGCGTACTCTCCCCGGTAATAGCGCGCCGCCTCGCCCGGCGTCATGTCATAGAAGAGCGTCGACGGGAAAGAGGCGACATGCTTTGAATAAAACCTGTTGTCCAGCCAGGGGCCCTCGACGCCCAGGAAGGATATCGGGTTCGGCCTGTCCAGGACGATAAGCTCCTTGCCGGTTCCTTCCAGCGCGTCCATCACGAGCTTCAGCGATGAGACGTAGGTGTAGCAGCGCATTCCCAGGTCCTGTATGTCGAATATCACCGCGTCGGGCACCTGGAGAAGGAAGCGGAGCGTGTCCTTCTCGAAATGGTGCAGGTGATAGACCAGCAGGTTGTTGTTCTCGTCCGCGTCGAACCGGTGGTTGTCGTAGCTGTTCTTGTAGCCGAACAACCCGTGCTCCGGCGCGAGGACGAAATCGAGTATCAGCCCCTTCTCCCTGAGGAGCGAGGTGATGTGCCTGAACTTCCTGTCCACGGCGGAATGGTTCGTCACCACCGCCACGTGGCGCCCCCGGAAGCGTTCAGCCTGGTCCTCCAGGAAACGCTCCATGCCGGTGGAGACGTTACGGTATCCCCGCGAGGGTATATCGAACTGGACTTCCCGGTGTGAGCACGACGCCGCTATCGCCACCGCGCCCCAGGCGAGTATCACTGCCGCGCTTTTCATCGCCGATATTTTCATCGTTCGCGCCATCACGCGCCAAGGTAGAGTATCATCATACTTTTTTCAATAGTTTTCCCGAAAACTGCGGCTGGCGTTATTACACAAGGGATACCATGGTGGCAGAGCCCGTGCCGGGCCAGGCAGTCGTTTTTTTATCATACATACTTGACAAAAGCCTTCGCGCCGGGATGTGTATCGACATCACGCAACGAGATGCGAGGTAAGGGACGATGAAACTCTGCGACGGAATATATTCCTATGTCTGGAAGGGAATCTTCGAGAACAACTGCAACATGTTCTATTTCGGGGAGCCGCTGAACATACTCTTCGACCCGGGCCTGAAAAACTACGTCGACGTGCGCCTCGAGGACCTCAGGAAGGACGGGGTCAAGGCTGATGACATCAAGTACGTGGTGAACACGCACTGCCATCCCGACCATTTCGAGGGCAGCGAATACTTCATGAAGAAAAACGTGCCCGTGGGAATGCACCCCGACGAGATAGAATTCCTGAACACCGAGGGCCCGCGCTTCTTCGCCATGTTCGGCATGCCGTTCCCGAAGCTCACCTTCGGTCTCACATTGGAAACGGGCCCCTGGAAAGTGAACGGCACGGAGCTCGAGATCTTCCATACTCCCGGACATTCGCCTGGTTCCATTTCAATCTACTGGAAGGAGAAGAAGGCCCTGGTCTGCGGCGATCTGATCTTCAGGGAGAGCGTGGGGCGCGTCGATTTTCCCGGCGGAAGCGGCGAACTCCTCAAGGAGAGCATCAGGAAGATGTCGAAGCTCGACATAGAATACCTGCTCCCGGGGCACATGGACATCGTGTCCGGGGCGGACAAGGTGAAGAAGAACTTCGAACTGATAGAGCGCTACTATTTCTCGATGATGTGAGGACTACAGGGAAGGCAGGAGCTTCATCTCGTACTTAGCCACGGGGGATTCGAAATCGGTGAACTGCCGGTTGTCCATGCTGTACACGTGGAACTCGGACACCGGGTTGATGGAGAGCCCCGCAGCCTGCGATATGGAAGACGTTTCCCCGTAGAAGCATACCGACACCGCAGTCATGTCCCCGACCCGGAACCTGTCGTTGCCCAGGATGGACCCCCGCAACAGCGTCGACTCGTCCCCTCCCATGCGGTGGAGCTTTGCCGTCATCATCTTCCGGCGGAAGATGGATTCTTTTTTACCCAGCGGCAGGACGAATTTCGCCTTGTGTAAAAAACCCCACTGCCAGTCCTTCATGTAGGGCCCGCAGCTGGTGTTGAGGTGCTTCAGCGTCTTCAGGAACGCGCGGTCGAAGACCTGGTTGCGTGTTTCCACCCTGTTGTCGGTGGAGATATCATCGAACAAGGGGCTGTTGTCGTCGCCCAGGATGCCGTGGAACCCGTCCAGGGCCCAGTACATGTTCTCGATGACGCCGAAGGTCTCGTCCTTGAGATCGTCCTCGATGGTGCCGCGGAACAAGTTGTACACCAGCAGGTGCGTCACCGCCGCCGGCACCGAGGTCTTACCCGCCGCGTAATCCCAGTTCTTGAAATAAATCCGGCAGAGCTTCGCCGACGGGATCGGTATCTTATCCAGGATTGAGTAGAACACCGGAGTGAACTTTTTTGCGATCTGCGATTCCCGGTCGTGAAGAATGTCGGCAATGGATTGTGGTTCTCCGGCCCGCGCCTTCACCAGCTCGTCAAGGCGCCTCTGCCTGCCGGGATCGTTGTACACCCTGTAGGGCGCCGCCGCCGCGGGAAGGGAGCCCAGCATCTCGCTGCCCGCCACCAGTGTGCCGGCGCGGTATCGCTGCGAATAGTTCGACAGGTTTATCGCTTGATAGTAGCCCGTGTAATTTTCACCGCGCCGGAACATCGCGCCGCCGGTGTCGCGCTGGGGCACGGAGCCCGCGTAGGCGACGGCCGCGTCGTCCTTCGACGCGAGGAGGTAGACTCTGGGCGTACCCGCGAGGTTCGAGAGGGTCTTCCCCGCAGCGACTACGGAATCGGAGAACGGCAGGTCGAATAGCGATCCGAGGTACTCCTTCCGGGGCGGAAACCACTTCATGGTGATGACGTCCATGGTGAACCGGCCCTTGAATATATCGCTCAATACCGGGCAATCCTCTTTCATGCGCACCTGGTACTTCACCTGCTCCGCTTTCCTGCCGGGGCCGGCCGCATCGATTAACTCTTCCCTGATCTTGAATTCCCGCCATCCGCCCGGTCCTAAAAACTCCGGACCCTTCGCGCCTTTCCTCACGTTCTCCCTGAAAAAATCCTGCGTGTCGAGGCTCAGGCTGGACCCGGCATAGGCGATGGAACCGTTTTTTCCGGAAAAGATGAACGGCAGCCCCGCGGCGGAAACGCCCGCGATTTTTTTCCCGTCAACGCTGATGCGCACGGGATACCAGATGGGATAGACCCGGTTGAGGCTGTCGAGGCTGAAGGAAAGCACCGACTGCTCGTCCGGCGTCAGGGCCGATGACATGTAAAACGCGAAGCCCCTGTTGAAGGAGCCGACGTTTTTCTTCACCAGATCGCGGAGCTCCTTTATGAGCAGGACGTTGTTCCGGTCCTCATCGCCGTATCCGAAGGTGATCTGCGGGGGGAGCACCTTCCGGACTTCACGCGTGAGGAGCTTGTCCTGTATCATGAAAACGTGCTCCCGGTTGTTCAGGAACGATCCCGACCACTCCAGCAGCATGAGGATGGCGACGGTATCGGCGGGCTCCCAGTCCTGGCGGGGCAGGTTCGCGATGGAGAGGATATCGCCCAGCTCCCTCTTCCTGAAAAGGTTGACTCCCTTCGCGTACGACGCGAGGTAGTGCGCGTACTTCGGCTCCAGACCCTGGACAAGCTTTTCAGCCTCGGAGTGGAAGCCCACGGTCCGGGAGAGCTTGTCCATCAGCATGCCCTCCTCCCCGATGAGGGAGGCGAGCCAGCCGCGGGCCATGGCCCGGTAGTGTTCCATGAGGATGATACGGTCCTGGGCGTGGAGGTATCCCAGCGCGAGATAAGCGTCGCCCGCCCCGGCGGCCTGGATGTGGGGGATGCCGTCGGGCCCGCGGCTGATGGTCACCGCGGTGCCCACCTCGGCCTGGATGGCACCGTCGTAGGATACTGTTTTCCTGACCTTGAAATAGATATAGAGTGATACCGCCAGGGCGACGGCAAGCACGGCGCAGGCGGCGCCGATTATTATCTTTTTCTTCCCGATCATGGATATGTCACCGGGCCCCGTCACGAAAGGCCGGTCGTATTCTAAAACTCGAAGGCCAGTTCGCCAAGTCTTTTTTCTACTTCGGCCAGTATTCTTTCCTCGTCGGCCGCGTCCCTCGCCTCGAAGGTGGCGGAGAACCGGACAAAGTGGCCCACGTCGTCCCAGGGCACCGTGGATATGAGCTTTTCCTTAATGAGGAACTGGGAAAACTCCTCTGCGCTCGCGAAACGGACGCCCCCCTTCATGCCTTTGGGTGTCTCCACGTAGAGATAGAAGGTGCCGTCGGGCATCTTCGCGTTGAAGCCCAGCCTGGTGAGGGTCGATACCAGCTTCCGGAGCCGGCGCTCGTACTTGGCCTTGATGGTATCGGTCAGCCGGTAGTTGTCCAGCGCGGCGACGCCCGCCTTCTGGATGGCCTTGAACTGGCCGGAGTCGTAGTTGTCCTTCACCGTGGCGAAGGCCTTCACCGCCAGCGCGTTTCCCGTGACGAAGGCGAGGCGCCAACCGGTCATGTTGAAAGACTTGGAGAGGGAGTGTATCTCCACCCCCACGTCCTTAGCCCCGGGCAGGCTCAGGAACGAGAACGGCTGCCCCTTGAACGAAAGCGCCGCGTATGCCGCGTCGATGATCACGAGTATCTTGTGCTTCGCCGCGAACTCTATCACCCTCTTGTAGAAGGCCTCGTCGGCGCCGGCGCCGGTGGGATTGTTGGGATAGTTCAGTACCATTGCCTTCGCGCGCTTCAGCACGTCGGCGGGAATGGATTCCATGTCCGGCAGGAAGCCGTTTTCGCGCTTCAGCGGAAGATTGTGCACGCGACCGCCGTACCACTCGGCGTGGGTGCCGAAAACCGGGTAGCCCGGCACCGTCATGATGACCGCGTCGCCCGGGTTGACGAAGGCCGAGGGCATCATCGCCAGCGCGGACTTGGAGCCGATGGCGTGGACCACTTCCGTGGCGGGATCGATACCGCTCACGCCGAAGACGTTCTTCATGTAGCGCGCCGCGGCCTCCTGGAACTCGGCGATCCCGTTGTCCGAGTAGCCGCGGTTCGCCGGGTCCTCGGCCTCCCTCTGGAGCGCCTCTATCACCGGGGCGAACGCCTTTTCGTCGGGCTCGCCCACGCCCAGGTCGATAAGCTCCGTCCCGGGATTGTTCTTCAGCGCCTCCCTCTTGGCGCGCTTGATCTTCTCGAACTTGTAGATCTTGTCTTCCTTCCCGAACCGGCTGCCGCCGATCCTCTCCGCGATGAGGCCCTGTATGTGCGATTCCATGTTTCTATTTTTCCTTGCGTACCTTGATGGTGGAGTTGACGATCTCGATCTTGGTGAACGATTCGTCCAGAAGGGTGAAGAACCTGTTGAACTCGCCCACCGCGTCGATGACGGATACGCCCTTCTTAAGGCGCGCCACGGTCCGCACGTCCTCCTTCTCGTAAAAGTTCTTGGCGTAGATATGGCACTCCACGTTGCCCTTCTCGTAGGGAATGTCCACCAGCACGCAGAACTCGTAGTCGATGATG
>JAGODF010000405.1 GCA_017998375.1 Spirochaetota bacterium | reverse complement strand
GAGAAGGACACCCTCGCCATGGAGGAGTCACTGAAGATGTCCAACGAGGCCATCACCCGCAACCACGACGATGTCCGCTTCAGGCTGGACACAATCCGTGAACACGGCCTCTACGCGTCCTATCCCGCAATACTCCGGAGGGAAAAATCGCTGATGGAGCAGGGATACCATTTCCTTCTGTACACCAGGAGCGATCCCGGCGGATTCATGCTCCTGACCGACAAGAAGGACAGCCGGCCCTACTCCGCCGGCATCGGCAAACTGCTGGGCGCGCTCCCGCCCGCGGAGGGAACGAGGATCTACAATACGAGCATCGCGGAGAAATCGCTCATCGTCGGGGCACTGCGCCAGGGAAACGACGTGCTGGTCCTCTACCGGACCAATCCGGATACGATCTTCTCACGCATCTCGCTCTACGAGGAGGCCCTGGGGCGATACCGGCAGAGGGAATTCCTCAAACCGTACTTCCAGACCGGCATGGGCATCTTCCTCCTCCTGCTTTCCATAGTGATCATAGCGGTCTCCATAGGGATGAGCTACCTTCTTTCCCAGGGAATCACCCGCCCGGTCTACGAGCTGGTCGCCGCGGCGCGCAGGATCGCGGCCGGGGACTTCAACATCAGGCTGCGGCGCGACTCCCAGGACGAGCTGGCGCTGCTGTTCAGTTCCTTCAACCGCATGGCGTCCCAGCTGGAAGAGAGCAAGGTGGTGATGTACCAGAAGCAGAAGCTCCAGGCCTGGCGCGAAATCGCCCGGAAGCTGGTGCACGAGATCAAGAACCCGCTGACGCCCATCAGGCTCTCTGCCGAGCGCATCCAGAAGCGTTACGGAGAGAAGCACCAGGACCTGGATTCCATCGTGATGACCGGCACCGCGACGATCATCGACGAGGTGAACACCCTGATGGAGATCATCGGCGAGTTCTCGCGGTTCGCCCGCCTCCCGGAGATGAAGCCCGAGCGGGGCGATATCAATGAAAAGATCACCAGCTGCGCGAACTTTTTCCTTGGCAACGAGCGCATCGAATTCCACCTGGCGCTTGACGAAAAGGCGCCGCAGATGTATTTTGACCGCATCCTGATCCGCCAGGCCATGACAAACCTGATACAGAACGCGGTGGACTCGATAAAGGACCGGGGCAACATCTGGATAGGAACGTCGCTGGTGACCGCGCAGCAGCGGGCGATGCTGCGGATAAGCGTGAAGGACGACGGCGCCGGAATCAGGGAGGAGGACCTCCAGCGGATTTTCGAGCCGACATTCTCGTCGAAGGAGCACGGCACCGGCCTGGGCCTCGCCATCGTGGAGAAGATAGTGTTCGAGCACAAGGGGCGCATCCACTGCGCCTCGATGCCCGGGGAGGGGGCGGAGTTCATCATAGAGCTGCCCATCCTGACCATAGAGGAACTCAATGGCAAAGATACTGATAGTTGACGACGAGAAGAACATCATAAAGACGGTGAGCGCGATCCTCCAGGACGAGGACCATATCGTCTACTCCGCGGGGTCCGGCGAGGAGGCGCTGGCGTTCCTCCGTAAAAACGACGTGGACCTCATCATCCTCGACGTGTGGCTCCCCGACATCGACGGCGTGGAGATACTGGAGCGCGTGAAGAAAACCAGCCCCGAGGTGGCGGTCCTGATGATCTCGGGTCACGGTTCCATCGACATGGCCGTGAAGGCGACGAAGATGGGCGCGTTCGATTTCCTGGAAAAGCCTCCCTCGATGGAGCGCATCATCACCGCGGTGAACAACGCCCTTGAACAGATTCGCCTGAAGCGCGAAAACCTCCGCCTGCTGAAAGACTCGGTGCAGGAGGACGAGATGATCGGCGATTCGAAGGCCATGGCGGAGGTGAAGGCGGTGATAGACAAGGCCGCGTCCACCAACGCGCGTGTCTTTATATCCGGGGACAACGGCACCGGCAAGGAGCTCGTCGCGAAGGCGATCCACCGGAAGTCCCTGCGCGCCGATAAGGCCTTCATCAAGGTGAACTGCGCCGCCATACCCGACGAGCTCATCGAGAGCGAGCTCTTCGGCCACGAGAAGGGCTCCTTTACCGGCGCGGTGAACCGGCGACTGGGAAAGTTCGAGGTGGCGAACAAGGGCACCCTTTTCCTGGACGAGGTGTGCGATATGAGCGCCAGCGCCCAGGCCAAGGTGCTGCGCGTGCTCCAGGAGCAGCAGTTCGAGCGCGTGGGAGGCAACGAGACGATCACGGTGGACGTGCGCGTCATCTCGGCGACGAACATCGACGTGAAGAAGGCGATCGACGAGGGGAAGTTCCGCGAGGACCTCTACTACCGGCTGAACGTGATCCCGGTCTACGTGCCTTCCCTCTCCGAGCGGAAGGACGATATCCCCCTGCTCGCGGACTACTTCCTGGAAAAGTTCTCCAAGGAGCACGGCCTGGGCACCAAGGAGATATCCCCGGAAGGAATCGAGTTCCTCACGGGATATTCCTGGCCCGGCAACGTGCGCGAGATGAAGAACATCATCGAGCGATTGAGTATCATGGTGCCCAAGGACGTGATCGGGCCGGACGATATCCGTGAGCACCTGGAGTCCGACGAGCACGAAGTGACGCCGCAGCGCGACATCTCGTCGTTCAAGAAGGCGCGGGAGAGGTTCGAGAAGGAATTCATCGTGGAGGCGCTTCGGAAAAACGGCAAGAACATCTCCCAGACGGCCCAGGAACTCGGCATCGAGAGGACGAACCTGCACCGCAAGATCAAGCAGTACAACATAAACGTGGACGCGATCTGAGGACGGGCGAGATGCCGGCGAACGAATCCGCAGAAATTCTGAAAGAGTATATCGCCCTGGCCGCCCGGGACCGCACGCTGGTGCTCTTTCGCGATGATGCGGAGCGGGAGACGCTCCTGCGCTGGCTCGAGCCGCGCCCCCGGGAAGGAACAACGAATGCGGAGGCTCCCATGGCGCAGGCCCCGGACCGGGGAGTCGCCGAGTGCCGCCTCTGCGGAGGCGCCGGGGAAAAGAAACCCGGCTTCGGAACCGGGGCGAGCGGAGTCATGGTGATCCTCAACGCGCCGAAGCTCATCACCGCCGAGGAAAAGCGCCTGCTGAAGGGAGATTCCATCGAGCTCATGAAGAAGATGCTCGCGGCGATACGCCTCGATCCCGGCGAATGCTACACCACCAATATCATCAAGTGCGAACCGGCCGTGACCGCGAAGCCGACCGAGCTGTTCAATCACTGAGAGCCCTTCGTGG
>JAGODF010000404.1 GCA_017998375.1 Spirochaetota bacterium | reverse complement strand
GTTTTTCTCGGAGTGACCTCGGGGACTTGCCTCACAAAATCATATATTAACCACAGAGGCACAGAGGGCACAGAGAAATGAACAATAAATGAATGGCATACTGGATGACCGCCTTTGCGGGAATGCCAGGAAAACGGTAACAACGTTTTTTTAATCCTTTTTCTCCCTCTGTGTCTCTGTGCCTCCGTGGTTGCCTTTTCGGTTCTAATATGGAAAATAAAAAAGGCGGGTACTTTCATCCCCGCCTTCGGTGCTTTCGATATGAATCCTCTTATTTGGGGACAACCTTGAAGCTGACCCTGCGCTGCTTGGGGTCCAGGCCGTCGAGGCCGGGAAGCATTTCCGACGTCGCGATGCCCTTGTAGGTGAGCTTGTTGCGGTCGATGCCGGCCCTGAGAAGTTCGTTATACACGGCTTTCGCCCTGTTCGTCGACACATCGTCGGTGGCAGCGTCTTTCACCATAGCGGAGTGGCCGGTTACCTGGATGACATAGCCTTCGGGAACCTTGTTGACGACTTCCTTGATGACTGCAACAGCCTTGGAGCTGATGAGGCTCCTGTTCCTGCTGGTAAGAGCCGCGCTGCTGGGCTGGAACACGTCGAGAGCATCGGCTGCGGGTTTAAGCGCTTCGTTGGTTGCGCTCACCATCATGCCGGCGCCGCTGGACACTTGGGGCGTTTCGGCCTGCTGGGTTGTCTGCGACGATGAACACGCGAATGTGAACGCGGCCGCAGCGACAAAAAGAACCACGAGTACCTTTTTCATTGAATCCTCCTTGATCTTCCAAAAGATATTAATTGCACGCATTTTCAATGGCGTTTGAACTAATTCAGCTCTCTTGTCCATGAAAATCGTAAAAAATTTCACTGCAGGCAGGCTGCAGCGTAGAAACTCAACAAACAATCATTTTAAGAATTTGTCAAGGTCATTTTGTAAAAAAACTCCGTGTGGTCAAATTTTAAAAAAATAGAAAAATCTTGACTATAACCCCCATCCCTTTACTTATGCTATCAACATCGCGAAACAGGGTACACGGGTAGTTTATGAACACATGCTCCATATCTGAAGCGCTGGAAGACATCCGCAACGGCAGGATAATAATCCTGGTGGACAACGAGGACCGCGAGAACGAGGGGGACCTCGTCATCGCCGCCGAGTACGCCACGCCAGAGGTGATCAACTTCATGGCGAAGTACGGCCGCGGCCTCATCTGCGCGGCAATGACCCAGGAGCGTCTGAACCAGCTCGACCTCCACCTGATGTGCCCGGAAAACCAGGACAAGTTTTGCACCGCCTTCACCATAAGCGTCGACGCCAAGGACGGCACCACCACCGGAATATCCGCCTACGACAGGGCCGTGACAGTACGCAGGCTCATCGACGAAAGAACACAACCCGGGGATCTTTCGCGCCCTGGACACGTGTTCCCGCTGGCGGCAAAAAAGGGGGGCGTCCTGGTCCGCGCGGGACACTCCGAGGGATCCGTGGACCTGGCGCGCCTCGCGGGCCTCAAGTCCGCAGCGGTCATCTGCGAAATCCTGAACGACGACGGCACCATGGCGCGTCGTCCCGACCTCGACGTCTTCGCCGAGAAACACGGACTTAAAATCGCCACCATATCAGATCTCATCAAGTTCCGCCAGCATACTGACCGCCTGGTGAAACGCGTATCCGAGGCGACGCTTCCCACCCGGTTCGGCGATTTCACCATCATCGCGTACGAGACGCAGGTAGACACGTTCACCCACGTGGCCCTCGTGAAGGGAGAAGTGGCCGGCAGGGAAAATGTCCTGGTACGCGTACACTCCGAGTGCCTCACCGGCGACGTCTTCTCCTCCTTCCGCTGCGACTGCGGGCCGCAGCTTCACCGGGCCATGGAAATGATCAGCAACGAGGGGCTGGGAGCGGTCCTCTACATGCGCCAGGAAGGCAGGGGCATCGGCCTGGGCAACAAGATCATGGCGTACCACCTCCAGGAGCAGGGCCTTGATACGGTGGAGGCGAACATTAAGCTCGGCTTCCCCTCGGACCTGCGGGACTACGGCATCGGCGCCCAGATCCTCGTCGACCTGGGCATCCACACCATCAGGCTCCTTACCAACAACCCGAAGAAGGTCATTGGACTGGAAGGCTACGGTCTGGAAATCACCGAACGCGTCCCCATCGAGATTCCGCCTTCGAAGGAAAACTACCGATATCTCAAGACAAAAAAGGACAAGATGGGCCACCTGATTCTCAACGGAGAAGGCGGGGACGATATCAGATGACCGCGAACAATCCGACCATTCTCCTCATTGACGACGAGGAAGTGACCCGCTATTCGCTCCAGAAAAAACTCCTGAAGCAGGGATACAACGTCATCTCCCTGGACAGGGGCGAGGACGCCCTCTACCTCATAAAAAACGAGGAGAAGAAGATCGACCTCATCATCACCGACATCATGCTGCGGAAAATGGACGGCATAGAGCTAATGCGGTACCTGAACACCCTGGAGAACTCCATCCCCGTGCTGATACTCACCGGCCAGGCCAACGTGGAGGACGCCATACGGGCGCTCCGCTACGGCGCCTGCGACTTCATCCGCAAGCCCTTCGACATAGCGGAGGTCGTATCCGTCGTCCGCAACAACCTCAGGGCCCGCCACGAGAAGCAGCTGGCGGACGCGTTCGGGAAATACATCCAGTACGACAAGCGCGTGTTCAAGATAGGCACCGACGTGTCAGCCTGCAACGTGCTCTCGTACAAGCTGACCGAGAACCTTGCGCCGTCGGATTTCTGCAATAAAACCACGGCGGAGAATATCGCCCTGGCCCTCCGCGAAGCGATCTCGAACGCGATGTTCCACGGAAATCTCGGGATCACCTCGGAAATCCGCGCCGAGCGGGGCATCAACGGATTCAACGAAGAGATCGAGGCCCGGAAGGAACTTCCCGAATACAGCAGCCGCAGGGTCACCATATCGTACGAGTACACGGGGGAGTACGTGGAATACGTCATCACCGACGAGGGCCCCGGTTTCAATTACCGCTCGCTCCCCGACCCGCGGGACCCGGAAAATTTCCTCAAGGACAGCGGCAGGGGACTTCTCATAATCCGCATCCACATGGACGAGGTGGAGTGGAACGATACCGGCAACTCCATACGAATGAGAAAGAACCGCGTCGCACGCAAGGACGACGACAACGGCAACGGAAACGGAGGGGCGCATGTATCACACCATTAAATGGATGGGCGA
>JAGODF010000066.1 GCA_017998375.1 Spirochaetota bacterium | reverse complement strand
CGCCGGCAGGGCCTCCTGGCGCACGGGCTTCGGCCCGACACCTACGCCCGGCAGACGCTGGAGCGCTACACCGGCTCGGAGCTCCCGGAGTTCGGATAGTATATCCTCCTGGTGAACTTCCCGCGCTACGTCGAGGACTTCGCGCGCATGCACGGCGTGCCCATCAGGTCCGGGCACTGGTCCGCCGCCCACGACAGGGCCGGCGGCGTCTCCATCATCAACTTCGGCGTGGGCTCGCCCTCGGCGGGGATCATCACCCACTGCCTCTCCTTCCTGCGCCGCGTGAAGGCGGTGCTCATGATAGGAATGTGCGGCGGCATCCACGACTCGCTCAAGGTGGGCACCGTCGTCCTCCCCACTGCGAGCGTGCGCGACGAGGGTACCAGCAGGCACTACATTCCCATCGACGTCCCCGCCATGCCCCACACGAAGGTCAACCGCGTCTGCAACGAAGTGGTGCGCGCGGAGCCGGGCGTCAGCGTGCATTCGGGGCTCATGATGACCACGGACTACAGGATGTGGGAGTTCGACCGCGAATTCATCGACTACATCCACAGGCACCGCATCATCGCCATCGACATGGAGATCGCCACGATTTTCGCGGTGGCGTACGCGCGGAACCTTCCCGCGGGCGCCGTGATGCTGGTGAGCGACATGCCCCTGCGCAAGGGCGGCATCAAGGACAAGAAGCGGATGAAGGAAGTCTTCGCGCAGCACACGGAGCGGCACCTTCACCTGGGCATGAAGACCGTTGCGGAGCTTAAAAGAAGGGGCGTCTGATACAGGCTTGCGGAAAAGTACCCGCGGGAGGAACGCCATGCAGAATGAAATCACGAAACCCTCGGACCTGCTGGATGATACGGGCGCGCTCCTCCAGCGCGGCTGGGCGCGGGACCTCCTCCTGAAATACGACCGCGCCGCCGTCCGCGCGCCGAAGTTCAAACTCAAGGAGTGGGACTACTACTGCGTTCTCGCCGGCGACCACGGCGCCGCGTTCACGGTGGCGGACAACGGCTACATGGGCTTCGTTGCGGCGACGCTCTTCGACTTCACCGCGCCGCGTCACATCTCCAAATCGGTGATGGTTCCCTTCCCGATGGGCTCGTTCACAATGCCGGCGTCCTCGAAGGAGGGCGACGTGTCGTTCAAAAAGAAGGGCCTTTCCCTGGAGTTCCTGCGCCGTCCCGGGAAGCGCATCATCCGCGTCGACTGGAAGGATTTCCAGAAGAAGACACCGCTCGCCGGGGAGATCGCCCTCGCGCAGCCTGACGACATCGACTCCATGGTGATCGCCACTCCGTTCGCGGGGGCGCCGCGCGCCTTCTACTACAACCAGAAGATCAACTGCCTGGGGGCGGATGGCGCGCTCGATTTCGGCGGGGAGCGCCGCGCGTTCTCCCCGGCGAAGGACTTCGGCGTGCTCGACTGGGGGCGCGGCGTATGGACGTACAGCAACACCTGGTACTGGGGCTCGGGATCGGGGATCGCGGGCGGGGGGCCTTTTGGCTTCAACATTGGCTACGGTTTCGGCGATACGTCCGCCGCCACGGAGAACATGCTCTTTTACCGGGGGAAGGCTCACAAGCTGGAGCATGTGTCCTTCCACATCCCGGACGATTCGTTCATGAAGCCATGGAAGTTCTCGTCGAGCGACGGGCGATTCGAGATGGACTTCGTCCCGGTCCTCGACCGCAGCCAGTCCGACAATGTTCTATTGATAAAATCGGACCAGCACCAGGTCTTCGGCCGCTTCACGGGCCGCGCTGTGCTGGACGACGGTACGGTGCTGCAGCTGAAGGACTTTCTTGGCTTCGCGGAAAAAGTCATCAACCGATGGTAACGTCCCGCGCCTGTTTCCCCTCAAAATATGATTGACGGCCCCGCCGATCTGTTCACAACTATATGTGCCGCGACGCGCAACGGAGGACACTATGATAGACCCCGGCTCCATCGACTGCTCCGCCTTCGACCGCCCCGAGATCATCCTCACGCTTTTTCACCCGCGCGGGGAATCGGGCTGGAGCCCGTCGGGCGCCGCGTTCGAGGAGCTCGCCATCCCCACGGAGAAGGGCGTCACAATAGGCGGGCGGTTCTACTTCGCCGCGGAGACATCGCCCACGCTTCTTTTCTTCCACGGCAACGGGGAGATAGTCGAGGACTACGACGACATCGCCGGCGCGTACCTCCGTCTCGGCATAAACTTCATCCCCGTGGACTTCCGCGGCTACGGCCGCTCCACCGGGAACCCGGGCGTCACCGGGATGCTGCGCGACTGCCACTACATCTTCGATTTCGTGAACGATATCATCCGCGCGAAGAAAATCACCGGGCCGCTCGTCGTCATGGGGCGCTCGCTGGGGAGCGCGTCCGCCCTCGAGCTGGCCGCGAACTACGGCGACCGTGTGCACGGCCTTGTCATCGAGAGCGGTTTCGCCTACGCGCTCCCGCTTATCCGCCTCCTCGGCGTAAACACGGAGGGCCTCGGCCTTTCCGAGGAGGGCGGCTTCAACAACCTGGCGAAGGCGAAGAAGTACCGCGGTCCGCTGCTCGTCATCCACGCGGAGAAGGATCATATCATCCCCTTCACCGACGGGAAGGCGCTCTTCGAGGCGAGCCCGTCCGCCCGCAAGGAGTTCCTCGAGGTGAAGCGCGCCAACCACAACAACATCTTCCAGTACGGCATCAACGAGTATTTCAGGAAGATAGGCGAGCTCGTCGCACGGGCGTCGGAGGGATGAGCCTCTCGTGACCGGGGACTTCGTCATCCACAGGCTGCATGGCTACATCTCGTCGGTCTACTTCGCGGTGTACGCGGAAAAGATCCTCATGCTCGACGGCGGCTCCCGGAGCGACGCCGCGCGCGTGGAGGACTTCTGCGCGAAGAAGCTCGGACGGCCGGTGACCGATATCGCCCTCTGCGTCGTCTCGCACGTCCACCCGGACCATTCCGGCGGCGCGCTGGAGCTTAGAAAGAGGCACAGTATCCCGATAGCGGCGCACCCGTACATCGACAGATGGTATTCAGGCGTCTCCGGGTCGCTGCAGCACACGCTGGACTGCGTCATGGCGCACGTGGTGCGCTCCGCGGACCGGGTTTCGTTCCAGAGAATATGGTCGAGGCGCCTCGTGCGGCCGGACATAGTACTGGACGACGGCGTGGCGCTTCCCGGCTTCGGGGACTGGAAGGCGCTCCACGTGCCGGGGCACACGCTCCATGACCTGGCGCTGTACAATCAAGAAGCGCGGGTGCTCTACGCCGGCGACTGTATCATCAACCGCAACGGGAAGTACAATACTCCCATCCCGGTCTTCTTCCACGGGACCATGCGGCGCTCATACGAAAAGCTCGCGGCGCTCGGCGCGCGGACCGTCATCCCGGCGCACGGCGACGTCATCGAGAACGCGGACTGCGCGGCGATTTTCGGGAGGATGACGGAGATTCTCGAACAGCCGAAAAACGAGATGAGTAAAATGGCGCACCGCGTCTCGGTGTTCGCCCCACCGGTATGGAAGGCGTACATGCGGAAGTGGAAGAACAGGAACGGGGGGTGACGAAATGAATGATGATATCGTAAACGCCGACAGGCAGGCCCCGGCGGGAAATAGCCTCTCGGTGAAGCAAAAGCTCATCCTGAAAGAGATAGAGCGGATCGAGAATCCGCACTCGGGCATGGTGCAGAAGCTCCTTCTGCTTCTTTTCACCGGGATCCTGTTCGTGCAGATGGAGGTGATCACCGGATCCGCGGAGGGCATTGCCGTCCTGGTCGCGGTGCTCCTGGTGCACGAGCTGGGGCACTTCGCCGCGATGAAGCTCACCGGCTACACGAACGTGCGGATGTTCTTCATCCCGTTTTTCGGCGCCGCGGTCTCGGGCAGGGAAGGGAAGCCGGGGGCGTTTCGGAAGGCCCTGGTGAGCCTCATGGGCCCGCTGCCGGGCATCGTTATCGGTTTTGCCTGCCTGTATATTTTTTCCCGCACGGGGACCGGGATTTTCCGCGAGTACGGCACCACCTCCCTGGCGATAAACATCCTGAACCTCCTGCCCTTGTATCCGCTCGACGGCGGCCAGCTGTTCGACGCGGTCGTGTTCTCGCGCAGGCCGGGACTGGAGATATTCTTCAAGGTCCTCGGAGCCCTGGGGCTGGGGCTCCTTGCCTACGCGTCGTCGTCGTTTTTTATCGGCGTCTTCGCCGTGCTGGTGTTGTTTTCCATCAGGTCGGCGGCGGTGACGGCGCGGGTGGCGAAGGAACTGAGGAAGGAGGGATTTGCCGCGCCGGTGTCGGAGAAGGTTCCGGAATCTTTCGTGGCGGACGTCGAGGAGCGCCTGTCGAAAATCTCCTGGCTGAAGTCGATGAACACGCGGAACCTCGCGGACCTGGTGCTCTCCATATGGAACCGCGTGCGCCTTGCCCCGCCGGGACCGGGTGAGACCGCGGGTAGTATCGCCCTCTATGTCACGGTCCTGTTCAGCTCCGTCATCCTTTTCTTCGTGATGATATGGTCGATGCCGCTTGGGGACGACCTAGAACTGAAGCCATTCACTCCACGCGAGGGTGGCTTCACCGTCATGATGCCCGGGGTCCCCGATCACCAGAAAACGGAAGGGAGCGGGCCCGGGACGCTGAAGGAAATCCACACGTACATCAACAATCACGGGAGAACCGCATTCGCCGTGCACTGCTATGTGCTTGCCGGTCCCCCGTCTGAAGCGGGAAACAGGGAGATGCTGGGCGCCCTTCGCGACAACTCCGCGTTCGGGTTGAAGGGACGCGTCGCGGAGATACGGCCCGTGACCCTGGGGGTCAGAAAGGGCGAAGAGTACCGGATCGAGCTGCCGCGGGGATTGCTGTATTTCGGGAGGTCGTTTCTCGACGGGTCCCGTGCCTACCAGGTCTTCTGCGTCACGCCGGAAGCGAACCGCGAATCGAAGACAGTCAGGCGCTTCCTCGACTCCTTCGCACTGACCGGCGCCGGGAAATGAGGCCGGCGCCCGTTTGCATTATTTTTGGAAACGGCCTCCGCCGCGCGCTACCCTGTATAAAAAAGCGGACGGGAGGTCCACCATGGAGAGAAAGCGGCTCGGCGAGATGCTCGTGGAAGGAGGCGTGATCACGGAAGATGAGCTCCACAGGGCGCTGGAGCTCCAGAAAGAGGACGGGGCGCTGCTCGGCGCCATCCTCGCGCGGGAGGGCCTCATCGACGACGATACATTGCTGGAGTACCTGAAGCTGCAGGGCACCCGCGTACACATGCACAATTCGCGGGTCAGGTGAGACACTTTGGCAGGGTGATTTCATGGACAGCACGTGCCAAGCGACGATCATGATGGTCGCCTGGCGGGCTATCGGATCGCTCATTACATGATGATGATAGACGCTGCCAGCAGCACAATCGCGGTGATCACGGGAACGATCACCGCGATGTTTACCAAGACGGATACCCTTCGGCCCGCCCGCCTGAGGCGCGGCGTCTCCAGTGCCAGCCACGCGATCCACACCATGCACGCGAAGAGAAATATGAACGCAACTCCGAGGAAGGTGTCGTCGTAGCCGCCGGGCTCGACGTATGGCGGATTGAAGTTCTCCACCCAGTACTGGTAGAGAGCGCATGCAGCGGCGATCCCGGCAATCACTCCCAGCCGGATCGCGAGGTGGAGGACGATATCACGGAAAAAGGCCGTGCGGTTCACCGGGATCCTCCCGTGATCTTCCCCCGGAGCCGCGCCATCCGCGCCTCGAAGTGCTTTTTATGGAGGGCGATGATATCATCCCCCTGCCGTTCCCCGTCCTTCGCAAGAATCCCGCTCTCCAGCAGCACCAGCGCCGTGTCGCAGTACGACAGCGCCTTCCGGTAATTCTTCCCGATGTGCTCGCAGTGCTTCGCGAGCTCCTCCAGCGAGTAGACCGACGAGTCCTTCTCCCAGAATTTCAGGATCTCGTCGCGGCGGCCGAGCCGCTTCATGGCGGCGCCGAAGCGCTTGAAGAGGCGCCGCTCGCGGAAGATGTCGTCGCCCAGGAAGCGCGCCATGTCGATGAAGAGCGCCGGGTCCCGCCGATAGAGCCGCTGCGCGATGTTGACGATCGACTGCCGGTGGAGCGCGTCGAAGCTCCGCGAGTCCACCTGCTCGAAGAGCCTGTTGAGGAAGAGGATGAGGAGCGCCATGGAGGCGATGTCCTGCCGGTGGTGCGCCACCACCAGGTCCATGCGCGCGGTCTCCCCGTGCTTCTGGTACGAGAAGTAGACCTCGGGGATGAGCCACGACGGGATGTCCTTCTCCCGCGCGAGGCCCAGCACCTTCTCCTCGATGGTGCCCAGGGCGCAGTTCTCGTAGATGCTTTTAAAAATCGCGCGCGCAGGGTGAAGGAGGTCGATGCTTTTTTTCTCCACGGGGAAGCCGGGCACGCGGTTCATCCGGTAGCGCGTCTTCAGGAGCGGGATGTCGAAGCTCTTGCCGTTGTAGGTGACGGTTGTCCGCTCTTGGAAGAGCGGCGCGAGCTTTCGTAGGATGGCAGCCTCGCCTGCGTAGTCGTCCATGAAGTACTGCTCGATGACCAGGTCCGTGCCGCGAGCGACCCCGGTGCCGAAGAGGAAGGCGTAGCTCCCGGCGGCCGTGGAGAGCGATGTGGTCTCCAGGTCCACGAAAAGCAGGTCGTCGAAGGAAATATCGGACTCCACACCGTTGTGCCGCGCGAAGGCGGCGATGTCGGAGGTGGAGAGGATGCCGAGGCGTTCCGCCGGCCCGGAGAGATCGTACACCGAGGAGAAGCGCCAGAGCGTTGCATCACCATCGGTTATTTTTTCAGCGCCGAAAGTTTCGGGCGAGGGGCGGGTGATATCACCCTTCTCCTCTTTCTTCTGTTTGTAGAGATTGAGCTTGTCCTTGAGCGAGGTCATATCACACGAGGCTTTTCAGGAGTTCGATGACGGCCTTCTTCGCGCCGCCGTCGCTTTCCGGGAGCGGGCCGATGCAGCCGGGACAGCCGAAGCGGCAGCCGCAACCTTCCACCGACTTCACGGCCTCGTCGAGGATGAGCTCCATGATGTCGTACACCCGCCGCGCGATCCCCACGCCGCCGGGCATCGCGTCGTAGACGAAGACCGCGGGCTTCCCGCTGTACGTCGACCGGTTCTCGTGGTGCACGCGCACGTCGCGGCTGTCGGAGAGCGTGAAGACCGGCGAGATGTTCCGGAGTATGTACGCCGCCGAGTAGAGGAGCCGCCCGATCATCGGCTTGCCGTACGCGCGCTCCAGGGCCTGCTCGTCGAAGTCGATCCAGGCGGCGTCGGTGTGCATCTCGATCTCCGGGAGGTGGATTTTTCCCCAGCCGAGGTTCTCGTGGGTGTTGAACTTGATCTTCTTGAACATCACCGCCATGTTCCGCACGTTCACCTCGCCCATGGAGAGCGCCGCCATCCTCATGGGCCGGCCCTCGAAGCGCTCCAGGACGTTGAGATCGGTCTTGGTCTCGGCGTCGGTGTAGTAGTCGGACTCCACCTCGTGGCAGTAGGCCGTGCGGCGCTCCCAGTCGAGCTTGTCGATGTAGTGCTGGCGCCCCTGGTGGATGTAGATGGCGTCGTCGTGGATGTCGGTGGGCGCCGAGTAGTAGTCGACCTCGCCTATCACCCGGTTCTTGTCCTTCGTGTCGACGATGACGAAGTTCTCCTGCGACGCCGTGCGCAGGCTGATCTCGTTCGCGGGGTAGATGTCGCTCATCCAGTGAAACTTCCCCTCGCTCTTCTTGAGGATGCCCTCTCCCTCGAGGTACTCCAGCATCTCCTTCGTGGTGCCCAGGTGCGCCGAGAAGCGCTCGTCCTCGTGGAAGGGAAGCTCGAAGGCGGCGCATTTCAAATGGTCCATCAGCACCAGCAGGTTGTCGGGATTGATGGTTGCCGACTCCGGGTTCGATTTCACGAAGAAGTCGGTGTTGTTGCAGATGTACTGGTCCAGCGGGGAGCTCGTCGCGACCATCACCGAGAGGGACGGCTCGCCGCGCCGCCCGGCGCGCCCGAACTGCTGGTGCATGGACGAGATGGACCCCGGATAGCCGACGCTGATCACCGAGTCGAGCATGCCGATGTCGATGCCGAGCTCCAGCGCGTTAGTCGATACCACGCCGGTAATCTTGCTCTCGCGCAGGCCGCGCTCAATCTCCCGCCGCTCGTTGGGGAGGTAGCCGCCGCGGTAGCCCCTGACGGGAATCTTCCCGCAGCGTTCGCGCAGGTAGGTCGATATGATCTCCACGCGGAGTCGGCTCCGCGCGAAGATGATGGTGGGAATTTTGTTCCGTATGATGGTCGCGCCGATCTTCGCGGCCTCCTTCACCGCCGAGGCGCGGATGCCGAGCTCCTCGTTCACCACGGGGGGATTGTAGATGGCGTAGTGGCGCTCGCCCCGCGGCGCGCCGTTGTCGTCCACCAGCGTGAAGGGCCGCCCGATGAGCGCCTCCGCGTGCTCCTTCGGATTGTGGATGGTGGCCGAGCAGCAGATATACTGCGGCCGCGCGCCGTAGAATCGACAGATGCGGTCCAGGCGGCGTATGAGGTTCGCGAAGTGGCTCCCGAAAACGCCGCGGTAGCTGTGGATCTCGTCGATGACGATGAACTTCAGATTTTCGAAAAGCTTGATCCAGATGGTGTGATGGGGAAGGATCCCCGAGTGCAGCATGTCGGGATTGGTGATGACGATGTTCCCCGCCGCGCGGACGGCCTTGCGCGCCGTGGCGGGCGTGTCGCCGTCGAAGGTGTAGGTCTTCACCGAGATTTTCGTCTCGCCGATGATTTCCGTGAGCTCGTTCATCTGGTCCTGGGAGAGCGCCTTGGTGGGAAAGAGGTAGAGCGCCCGCGCCTCCGGGTTCGCCGTCATGGCGTTCAGCACCGGCAGGTTGTAGCAGAGCGTCTTCCCCGACGCGGTGGGCGTCACCACGACGATGTCGTCTCCCTTCGCCGCGGCGTCGAAGGCGGACCTCTGGTGCGAGTAGAGCTCCTCGATGCCGCGCTTCCGGTATGTTTCCACGAGGCGCGCGTCGACGGACTCCGGCCACGGGGCGTACGTTCCCTTAACGGCGTCGGTCTTCATCCAGAGGCGCACGTTCTGCGCGAAGTCGGTATCGTTCTGCAAAAATTCTATCAGCTGGCGGATGTTCATATCATTCGGTTGTGCCGGACATTTCGGGAAAAATTTGAGATACCCTTTATCATTACTCATCGTCTCTAAGCGGGGTATAAGGGGCGGAGCCCCTTAAAAATGCCCAGCAGGGTCCCCCGCGTCCGCGCGTCACGGGTGTGCGGGTGAAACCCGCGACATAATATCTACTATTCATTTGTATATGTACCATGCATATGAGTCAATAAGAAATTGAGGGTGAAACCGTAATTTCAATGAAAACCACAACCAGGAATACGTTTGATAATAGGGGATCCAGAAATTGTAGCCAATTGTCCAGTGCCGCGTTGAAGCACCTGTTCGTGCGATACTGAAGTTGTGAAATTTATATTGAACTTCTTGCATAACTCTAGTCTAAATGGGGTTTAAGGGGCGAAGCCCCTTAAATAGCCCCCCGCAGGGGTCCCCTGCGAGTGCGAGACGGCAGTTTCGCAACAAGTCTATTAATGATATTCATGAATCATGTGAAAACTAATACGATATGTTTTTTACTTGACGTGTGCATAAAAAATATACTAACTGTGTGCAGAAGCAATTATTTCATGCTCCAGGCATGGATGCGTGTTGTTATAGCCGCTGGATAGGCGTATCCCGACGGCAAATGCTCGTGAAATGGGCAATATTATATCTCAAGGAGAAAAAGCATGAAGAAAATTCTGGCCTTACTCGTCGTATCTCTGTTCATGGTCTCCGGCGTTCTTATGGCGCAGCCGGCGACAACCACCACCACGACGCCCCAGAGGGCGTACACGGCCATCGGGCTCCACATGCCGTTTATGTATTTCTTCTCGGCTGAAGAAGGTTCCATGGAAATGGGCGGTATTACATTCAAGGCCCCCATCAGCAAAACTTTCGGCGTTGAGTTCGACATCAACAAGCTCGTAGTTCCGATCAAGGAGTATGTGTTTAACAACACAACCACTGAAGGCTTTGGGGAGGAAGAGTATAATAACTTTCAGCTTTCCCTTCTCTATTTTATGCCCTTTAACAAGTACATCCAGCTCAAGCTTGGTGTTGAATACTTAAATTATGTTAATGGCTATATAGCAATCAATCAGTCTGCGACTTCTTGCGGAGACATGAGGACCCATTGCGCAAACTGCCAGGAAGATATGTTCGGCGTGTTCGGCGGACTGAACCTCGATGTTCCGCTGTACGAGCGCATCCTCATCATGACGAGCCTCAATTACCACTGGGTATTCGGCGAGCATCCGAGCATGGAGACCGGGTACGTGGATTTCACCCTCGGGATCGGCTACCAGATATAACGGATCCGGTATCACCCTGGGCCGGCCGCGTGCGGCATATCGCCGGGTCATGACTTCTACCGGGATGGATGATACGCACACGGCAGTCTAAACGAAACTTGCTGGATCCCCGGCGCCTGAAACGCGCCGGGGATTTTTCATCTCCCGGCGCGTTTTACCGGGTATATACGAGGCAATCATGAACTCACAGCAACAAGATCGGCAGGGCCGCGCGGTGCGGCTGTGGAAAACGGTTTTTTTAATGGTGTCCCTTGGGGGAATAGCGCTATCCGGCTACCTGCTCTATGTTCATCGCGTGCCGGCGGAACAGTCGTCCGTGCTCTTTCGTATCTGCTCCGCGGGCGCCTTCGACTGCGGCCGGGTGAACGGCAGCGAGTATGCGGTGTTCCTGGGGATGCCCGTCGCCGCCTGGGGAATAGCGCTGTATCTCTGCGCGGCGCTGCTCATGCTGCTTCGCGTCTTCTCCGGCGACGGATCGCGCCGCGCCGTCGACGCGGCGCTCCTCCTGGTGACGGGTGCCGGGGCACTCGGCACAATACCGCTCCTGATCGTATCTATGTCGGTCATCCGCGCCTTCTGCCTCTATTGCGTGATCGCCTGGGCGTGCAATATCGCCCTTTTCGCGATAACGCTCGTCCTCATCGCGCATAATGAGGACGGCGCGCGCCGTCCCTTAACGCTGTCCCTGAAAGAGCTGTTCGCCGGGCTTGCCGACTTCCGCGCGCTTGGCCTGCCGGCGATACGGATCATCGCCGTCGGCTTCGCGAGCGTGGGAATTGCCGCGGTGCTGTCCCTCATTCCAGGGTCACCGGCCGAACCGATTGCTCGCCACGACGCGATCGACGAGGAAGCGCAGGTGCTCGACTCATTCCGGCGGCAGTCCCCGGTGGAAATCGCCCTCTCCGGGGCGCCGGTCTATTACGGTAACCCGCGCGCGAAGGTCACGATAGTGGAGTTCTTCAATTTGGACTGCGACGTGTGCCGTGACGCATCCGGCGTGATCAAGGCCGTCATGGATAAGTTTCCCGGGAAGGTGAAACTGCACCTGCTGCATTTCCCCATCGACGGCACGTGCAACAGGAGCATCATGCGCAGGGGAAACGGTCTTTCCTGCAAGGCGTCGATCATCGCCCTGGGCCTTCAGAAAACGGACCGCTACGTTCCTTTCGTGAAGTACATCATGCAGCGCCGCGATCACCTGAACCGGGAGCTCGTGCTGGGCGCGCTGTCGAGCATCGGCATGGATCTGAACAGGTTGAAAACCATTACGGACGAAAGGACCGCGGAGAAGCTCCTCATCCTGCAGATGATGCAGGGAGACGCGTTCGGGCTCAAGGGCACACCGGCGTTCGTGATAAACGGCAGGGCTCTTCCACAGGGCCTTCCGCCCGCGGGACTGCTCGAGAAAGCGGTGGGAATGGAAGTGGAACGCGTCTACGGAACGAAGTGAGTGGGGGAGCACCGGTATCGCCCACGATGGCCGGGGCCGGCGACGACACGGACAATAAAGAAAAAAGGAGTGTGTGATATGGCCGACCAGCAAAACCTCGAGGAAAAATACCGCAAGGCGGCGGGCATCATCGTGCGCGCGGGGATGGTGCCGTTCCAGGTGACGCCCA
Source organism: Spirochaetota bacterium (assembly GCA_017998375.1). Taxonomy (GTDB): domain Bacteria; phylum Spirochaetota; class UBA4802; order UBA4802; family JAGODF01; genus JAGODF01. The sequence goes on along the minus strand of JAGODF010000066.1, from coordinate 3,221 downwards.
CCCTCGTGGAGATCGTAAAGTATTATCTCGACGAGGACGATATCGATTTTATCATAAAAAATTTCGCGACGAAGACGACGCTTTCTCACGACGAGATGCGCACCTCGGCGGGCATGGCGGACGCCGATCTCGAGAAGAAAATCAACCTGTTAGCCAAGAAGGGCTTCATCTTCAACCAGCCCAATACGAAAGGGGTGATGGTGTACCGCCTCCTGCCGCTGATCATCGTCGGGGTGTTCGAGTACACCTTCATGAACGAGCTTCCGAAGGGAGATAAAGTCAAGGACTTCGAGAAGCTCGCAAAGCTGTATCATACACTGCTGGGCGAACTCAAGGACCTCATCCAGGGGAACTACGACAACCTGCTTCCGATGTTCCAGCACCAGCCTCCCATCGATCGGACGGTCCCGGTGTTCACCAGCGAGTCCGGGAAGAAGATCGTCATCAACAAACCAGCGCGGTCCGACGAGTGCATCGTTCCATCGAAGACCGTCGAGGAGATCATCGCGAAGTACGATGATATCGCCGTGGGTCACTGCTTCTGCAGAAATTACACGCGCGTGCTCGGCCACGCCTGCGCGACGGGAGCGCCCACGGAGGTCTGCTTTACTTTCGGCAAATCGGCGCGCCACACCGTCAGCCAGGGCTTCGCGCGGAAGATATCGAAGGACGAGGCGATCGTCATCATGCGAAAGGCCGAGGAAGCCGGGCTGGTGCACAAGGCGTTCCACAACGGCTCGAACATTGAGAAGGAGGAAAACAGCATCTGCAACTGCTGTAAGGACTGCTGTGACACCTTTACGCTCTGGCGGAACGGCGCCTCGCCGCTGATCAACTCCACCAACTATCTCTCGGTGATAGACCCGGACTCTTGCACGGGCTGCGAGATCTGCGTGGAGCGCTGCCCCGTGGACGCGATCGCCATGAAGGACGGCGTCGCCGTGCGCGAGGAGAACTATTGCATCGGCTGCGGCGTCTGCGCGCGGTTCTGCCCGTCGGACGCCATCGCGCTGCAGGAGGGAATGCGGCGCGTCTGCGTGCCGCCACCGCGCGTGAGGGCATGAGGGAATCCGCGGGAACGCGGCACACGCTGAATTAAGGGAGAATGATCATGAACATAATCGCGCGTATTCAGACGGGTCTTCTTTTCACTGCTGCAAAGTTCATCAAGGTGCCGGTGCCCGAAACATGGACGGGGGCCGGGTCCCGCGGGAGGATCGGTTCGTGGTGCAGGTCCCGCGGATGCAGGATGGCGCTGGTGATAACCGACAAGCCGGTGATGAAGCTCGGCATCGCGAAGAAGATGTTCGACTCGCTGAAAAAGGAAGGGATCGGCTGGGCGGTGTATGACGGAGTGCTTCCCAACCCGACGGTGGGCATGGCGCGCGAGGCGGTGGCGCTCGGCAAGGCGCATGGCGCCGACGCCGTGATCGCCGTGGGTGGTGGTTCCGTAATGGACTGCGCGAAGCTCGTGGCAGCTGCGATGACGTCGGGAAAGGACCCGAAAAAACACGTGGGCAAGTTCCGGGTCTGGACGAAGCCTCTCCCGCTGGCGGCGGTCCCCACCACGGCGGGAACCGGCTCCGAGGTGAGCGTGGGCGCGGTGATAAGCGACGACGTGACGCACTGGAAGGGCCTGATGATCACGCCGGCAATCGTTCCCAGGCTCGCCGTGCTCGACGGCGAGACCATGACGGGGCTCCCGCCCCACCTGACGGCCTCCACCGCCTTCGACGCGCTCACCCACGCGGTGGAAGCGTATATCGCGCGGAACGACGATGCCGTCGCGGAGCGCGACGCCCGGGAGGCGGTATCGCTCATCAACACCCACCTGATGACTGCGTTCAAAAAGGGAAAAGATATCAAGGCGAGGGACGCGATGGCGCTGGCCGCGTGCAAGGCCGCCCTGGCGTTCAACAGGAATTCCCTCGGCTACTGCCACGCCTTCGGCCACCGGCTCACCGGCTTCTACGATCTCCCGCACGGCCTGGCGGTGGGGATGTTCCTGCCGCATGTCCTGGAGTTCAGCCTGGACAGAGTGGAGGGGAAGCTCGCGAAGCTTGCCGTCGCCTGCGGGCTCGGAAGCGCATCGGAGGCGGCGGGCGCGCTGGCACGGAAGTTCGTGAAGAGAGTGTTCGAGCTCTACGCGGCGGTGAAGCTTCCGCCGAAATGCGACGCACTGAAGAGATCCGACTACCCGCAGATCATCAAAGAGGCATTCAAGGAGGCGAACGCCACCTACGCGGTGCCGAAGTACATGTCGCGGCGCAACGCGGAGGCGCTGCTCGACAGGATCATTGCCGGGTGAGAATGCGGGACGGATGGCGCCGATCGATTTCGTAATCAGGGACGGCTTCGACAGCATGGACTTTGACCGCGTGGCGGAGATGCTCGCGCGCTCCTTCTGGACTCCCGGCATTTCCCGGGAGGAGGTGATAAAGGGGGCGCGTCACTCCGCGCTTGTTGTCGGCGCCTTCCTGCCCAACGGCACACAGGTCGGCTACGCCCGCGCCATCTCCGACAAAACGAGGTTCGCCTACATCCTGGATGTCTTCGTCGATGAACCATGCCGCAGGTCGGGAATAGGGCAGGCGATGGTGCGGCACATCCTCGACCATGAAGAGATGAAGGGCGTTTACCAGTGGATCCTCATCACCCGCGACGCGCACGGCGTCTACAGGAAGGCCGGGTTCACGGAGCTGGCGAACCCTGATCGATGGATGCAGATCATGCGAGAAAGGCCGAAGCGGTAGCTGCGGCCCGGCTTTCCGGTCACAGCACGCCGTCCAGCGCCTTCGCCGCGGTGTAGATGCAGCCCACGCCGCAGATGTAGTGCGCGATCCGCAGCACCTCCATGATCTCCTGCTTCGTCGCTCCGGCCTCGAGCGCCTGCTTCGCCAGGGAGGCGATGCCGCTTTCCGCGTTCTTCGCCACGTCGATCGCCAGGGCGATAAGGAGCTTGTTCTTCTTCGAAATTTCACCTTCCCCGAGAGCGAAGTCGCGGGTGTCGCCGATCAGTCTGAAAAGCCCGTCGTCGGATTTCTGGATCGTTTCGAGTGGATGCCGGTTCATCATGTTTCTCCCTGGGTGATTGATGCGACCGGAGGCGCCGTCACCCCGGACCGGACTCCCTTATGTATCGGGCTTTCCCATTGTGTCAAACATAATCGGACGAATGATGCCGTGCGACCCGGTATTTGAGTTGACCGCCCCGTCTTCCC
>JAGODF010000403.1 GCA_017998375.1 Spirochaetota bacterium | reverse complement strand
CAGCCGATAGTGCAGGAGCGCGTGATGGCATAATGTGCCTCAACGGGTGCCGTGAGCGTGCGTAATTCTCTCCCGCTCCACAGCGGCGATTCATTTCCGGTGATGTTCCGTACAAAGTCCCGGTCCGCGAAGGCCAGGCCCGGTGGGTCCTCGGTGGCTATAATGCCCCCGAAGGACTCGTAACGGACCGTAAGACCCCCTACGCGCTGCATGTTCAGGGCGCCTGGATGTCGGGCACGGTGCCGACGCTATGGATGCGGAGGGTGATACGGTAGGATGCGCGGGAACCCTTGAGGTATCCCTGCATGTAGGTATTGTCGCCGGTAACGGTCCCCTCTATCATCACCGGCCCGGCCTGCTGTATGTCGACCCTGCCGCCGAGGCCGTTAAGCTGCACGGAAACGGCCTGCCTTTCGGGATTGGCGGGTTTCATGGAGTAGGCGGCCAGGCTTCCATTGTCGCTCAGCGTGTCGAAGGCGACCACCGACTTGATGTCCCGGAAGATGTGGAGCCAGTTGCGACGGACCAGGGGCTCGTAACCGTCGCGCGCGAAATCCGTCGAGACGCTTTCCACCGCGTCCTCGCGGAGCCGGCGTGACGCGTCGACGAAATGGTACTTGCCGTCGACCCGGTAGAGGTCTCCGTTGTAGAGGAGCCCGTCGTACCGGGAGTTACCCTTCGCGCTGTGTGTTTCCTGGCGCAGGTGGAAGTTGCCCCTGCTGTCCTTGCGGTACATGAAACGACCGGTGACTTCCACCGGAGGGCCGTACTTGTTACCTTCCTTGAATGACTTTTCGTCTTTGGCCAGGGTGGGCATCATCATCCGCATGTCGCCTTCCATGATGAACGACGAGAGCTTGCCGCCCACGCCTTCTATGGACTCGGTAATGATTGCGAGTATCCCCTGCGCCGCGCGCTCCTCCGGTGTGGCGGGAAGCGGGTCGGTGTCGTCGACGGGGAGCTCCTCGACCTGCACGTCCTTCAGAGCCGGATCGACGGGCGATTCCCGATTTTCGCTCTTTGTGCCGAAGATCCTGGAGAAAAATCCGGAGAAGGTGCTGGACTCCTCAACGGCCGTGGATGATACCGGACGCTCCCGGGCTGGATCGCCGGGTCGCGGGGGGTTTCCGGTTCTCGACGACGATACGGCATAGATCGCCACGAGCGCGAAAGCGGCGATCGCCAGCGAGTTTTGAACTTTCCTCTTTTTCAACAGTCCGCGAATATCCATCAGATGATGAGCCTCTCGATATGCTTGAGCATGCCGAAGGCATAAAATGAGATATACGTCGCGCACAGCAGGATAACTCCCATGAGCGCGGCGTAGGCCCTGAATCGGATCTTCACCCGTTCCTCCGCTTCCATCACCAGCCCGTTGAAAAGCACCGCCGCGAATATAATGAAGCAGAGCGCCAGCATCAGGAACTGCTCCCTGCCGGTGATGTTGCTCTTTCCGGGCACGGTAAAAACGGCGGTGGTTATCGTCAGAAAGACCGGCAGTGGCATGAAGAAGAGCGAGTGGAAGAGACCTCTCTTGAGGCCGTTCAGACCGAACATCCGGAACGGAAGGATCAGCGCAAGCGCGCCGATGCAGAGCGAGAGGATGATCACCGCCGCGTACAGTATGCGTGCCCGGATCACCTCCATCCTCATCTTCATCCAGTGCTCGCCCACCAGCATGCGGCCCTGCTCGCCGCCTTCTTCTATGACCAGGCTGTAGTAACGTCGCGCCGCTGCGTGGTCGTCCTTCATGAGGTATGCGTCGCCCAGGTTCTTAAGCGCCGCCAGTCGGGCGGGACGCCCCGGGGCGGGATATCGCTCCACGATAGTGCGCCAGAGCGATACCGCCTTCTCCAGTTCTTCGAACTCGGCGGGTGAGACGAGCCTCCTGTTGAAGCCGCGGTACTCGTTGGCCAGCCACAGGAGCGCGTCGTCCATGAAGCTCAAGCCTGGATTCGCGTCGATGAAAGCCTTGAGCCTTTCCGTGACTTCCTTCCTGTTGGAGCGACGGTAGGAGTTGAGGATCGACATGTATTCGCCGTACTTCACCGGGTTCACGTCGCGGTACGACTCCAGCTGCTTCATCCTCGTCTCTGCGCGGCGGGTGTTCCGGTCATCGTACTTCTTTACGTACTCGGCGTAGAGGCGATATGCCCTGCCGGGATCGTTGAGCCGCTCGTCGTTGAGGACCGCCATTTTGTACAGTGCGTTTGCGGAAGTTGCCCCCGCTTTCATTGACGTCACTCTTTCGTAGAGTCGCAGGGCGCCGGGGAAGTCGCCCCGCGTCTCGGCTTTGCGCGCAGCGTCATAGAGCGCGCCGGCATCCTGTGCCGCAAGCGGCAGAGCCATGGTCATGGCAAGTAGTATCATGCACAACAATGTATTCTTCATGGGAAGCACCGGGAACGTTGATATCAAAGAAACAGGCGACGATCATGATCGTCGCCTGTTTCCGAAATTGCAATAAGAAAATACGTGACCGTCTTACAGGCCGAACGCCTCCAGCAGAGACGAAGAGCTGTTGCCCTGTCCCTGGACCTGGCGCGCCTGGAAATTGATCGTGGGTCCGTCCACGTCGACTATCACGTAGTTGAGCACCTCGGCGTACCTGAGAAGATTCGCGTGAGTGTCGTCCTGATCGCCCTTCCAGGGGTAGTCCATCATCGATGAACCGGCGCCGCCGCTGAGGATGTAGTGGATGCCGTCATGAACCATGTGCTGGTAATCATGCTCGTGCCCCATGAAGACCGCTTTCACATGGTACTGCCTGAAAAGAGGCTCCAGGTAGTTGATCAGGTTCGAGTTGTCCCCGAAGTTCGCGCAGGAGTAGGGCGCGGCGTGGAGCGACACGAAGATGTGGTCAATATTCGGGTTGGCTGCCGCTGCCTGCAGGTCGGCCTGGATGAACGCGTACTGTGCGGAGCCCGGCTTCAGGTGGTCGGCGTTATCGCTCGCCCACACTATGGTCCCCGTGTTCACCACGAGTATGTGCACGTTGCCGTAGTTGTACGCGTAGTAGGCAAAGGTCCCTCCTGTCGCGGGAATCAGGTAGCTGTCCATGTAGGTGTTGCCGGTCGCGTTCCCGCCGTCGAACTCGTGGTTCCCGTAGGTGGGAAGCACGGGGTTGCCGGCCAGCATCTCTCGCTCGACGTCAAAGAAGTTGTAGATGTCGTCCATGTTGGTGCCGGAATAGACGAAGTCGCCCACGTGCACCAGGAAGTCCGGAGAATAGCTCATCATGCTCTGGCAGACGGGAAGATGGTCGTCG
>JAGODF010000402.1 GCA_017998375.1 Spirochaetota bacterium | reverse complement strand
GCACCTGCTGGGAAAGGAGACCGGCCGCGTGGTGGTGAACCTCTCCACCACCAAGACCGTGGAGGAGATAGCGCGGCAGTTCGGCGCCCCCTTCACGCGCACGAAGGTGGGGGAGATAAACGTGGCCGACGAGATGCGCAGGCGCGGCGCGCGCATAGGCGGCGAGGGCAACGGGGGCGTCATCTCGCCCGAGGTGCACCTGGGCCGCGACAGCCTGGCGGGCATCGTCTACGTGCTCGAGATGATGGCGGAGACCGGGAAGAGCGTATCGCAGCTTGTCGCGGAGCTTCCTTCCTTCTTCATGATAAAAGGCAAGACGAAGATATCGGGGAAATCCGCGGGTAAGGCATTTACCGCGAAGCTCAAGAAGTCTTTCAAAGGAGAAAAGTTCTCGGAGATCGACGGCGTGAGGATCGATTTCGTCCGCCACGCGGAGTTCCGCGGCGGCTGGGTGCACCTGCGGCCCTCCAACACGGAGCCGATATTCCGCATAATCGCCGAGGGCGTCGACGAAGCGCAGGCGGGGAAGATATATTCGCATTTTGAAAAAATGATCCGCAAATGAAAAGAATCGCGATCATCGGATTCGGTTCGGCGGGATTTGCCGCGCTCATGGCGATTCGGAAGGCGGATCCGCGCGCCGAAGTGGTGATCGTGGACCCCAAGCCGTTCGACCTGATGCATCCCTGCGGCATCCCCTACGCGCTGGAAGGCATCGTCACCGCGGAAGGGCTCTACCAGGATGTGGCGCTGCAGAGCATGGGCGCGACGAGGATCAGGGCGTGCGCGAAAAGTATTGATCGCGCGCGCAAGCTGGTCATCGCGGAAGGGCCGGAAGGCGCTCATGAGGTATCGTATGAAACCGCCATAATCACCACGGGCTACGCGCCGTTCGTTCCCCCGCTGAAAAACATCGACCGCTGCCTGGGGCGCGGCCTCCACACTCTCGCTTCCGTGGAGGACCTCGTATCGATCACCCAAAAAACAAAAAGCATTGAGTCGGCGATAGTTATCGGCGGCGGGGCGATCGGTCTCGAGGCGGCCGTTGCGCTGAAGCGCCATGCCGGTTCTGTCGCGCTGCTCGAGATGCGCGACCAGCTCCTTCCCGGCGTCCTGGACGCAGACCTCTCTGAGACAGTGGAGAAGCACCTCGCCGCAGAGGGTATCGCCTGCCGCTGCGGCACCGCCGTGGAGGAGGTGCTGGGCGATGACGGATTCAGGGGTGTGGTCGCAGGCGGGGAGCGTCTCGAGGCGGGGCTCTGCGTGCTCGCGGCCGGGTTCAGGGCGAATATCACCCTCGCGAAGGAGAGCGATATCGACACGGAATCGCTGGGGATCATGGTAGACGGGAGCCTCCGCACGTCGGATGAGAATATTTACGCGGCGGGCGACTGTATCGCGGCGGTATCGGTGGTTGATGGGAAGAAAACGCCCGCGAAGCTCGCCACCGCGGCCTACAAGCAGGGAACCGTGGCGGGTCTCAATGCGTGCGGCGCGGGCGTCGCGTACCGGGGAACCGCGGGCACGTTCGTAACGAAAGTGGGCGAGCTGGAGGTCGCGGGGACCGGCTACAACACGGAAACAGCGACGCGAAACGGCTTTGCGCCCGCGCCGGGGAAGATAAAGTCGCGACTGCTTCCTGATTATTTTCCCGGCGGCGGCGAGATCATCATGAAGATGATAGTCGACAAGAACTCGGGGAAGATACTCGGCGCGCAGGCGGTGGGGGAAGGCGCCGCGGCGCGTATCAACCTGATAAGCATGGCGCTGGAATTCGGCATAGGACTGGACGATTTGGGCAGGCTCGAGATGGCCTACTGCCCGGCCGTGAGCGAGGTGTACGATCCGCTTCTCCGCGCCGTGGATTTCGCCGCCAGGAGGGTGAAGCGATGAAACGAACACCCATGTATGAGGAGCACCTGAAGCTCGGCGGCCGCATGGTCGATTTCGCCGGATGGGAACTGCCGGTGATGTATTCCTCGATTGTGGAGGAGCACGCCGCCGTGCGCAACGCGGCGGGTCTCTTCGACGTTTCCCACATGGGCGAGATACTGGTGAACGGCGCCGGCGCCGCGGCGTATCTGCGGAAACTCATCCCCACGCGCATGGAAAAGCTTGCGAGGGGCTCGTCGATGTACAGCTGTTTCTGCAACAAGGCCGGCGGAGTGATAGACGACCTCTTCGTCTACATGCTGGGCGACAACAACTTCTACCTGGTGGTCAACGCCTCGACGCTCGACAAGGACTTCACCTGGATGCAGAAGCATCGCGCGCCGGGAGTCGAGATTGTGAACATATCGGACGATATGGCGAAGATCGACCTGCAGGGCCCGCGTTCAAAGGAGATTGCCGTACGGCTTTTCGGCGGCGACAGGCTCGCGTCCCTGAAGCGGTTCGGATTCATGCAGACGGAATTTTCCGGCGCCCCGTGCATGGTGTCGCAGTCGGGGTACACCGGGGAGTTCGGCTACGAGTTCTATCTTCCCGCGAAAAACGGGTTGCGTCTATGGAACGCGCTTCTGGATGCCGGAAAGGACGCGGGAATCCGCCCCTGCGGCCTGGGATCGCGGGACTCGCTCCGGCTGGAGTCGTGCTACTCGCTCTACGGACACGAGCTTACGGAGGACGTCACGCCCGTGGAGGGCGGTATCGGCTGGATCGTGAGCTCGAAGGACGAGTACATAGGGAAACCGGTTCTGGCCGCGCAGAAGGAGAAGGGGGCGCCGCGGGAGACGGTCTACTTCGAGGCGCTCGACCGTGGAGTGCCGCGCGAAGGGTGTGCCGTGACAAAAAGCGGTAACGAGATCGGGAAGGCGACCAGCGCGGGGTATTCCCCGACGCTGAAAAAGGGTATCGGCATCGCGCGGGTGGCGTCCGGCAGCGCGCGCATCGGCGACGAGGTGGTTATCGTCGTGCGGGATAAACCGCTCAAGGCGCGGATCGTCGAGCGTCCGTTTTACAGCTATCACTCCGTGTGACGGCGTCCTCGTATCAACCACTCCCGCGCTTTCTACAGGCACTCACTACTATCACGCATATAAATTCAACGGGTTTATCCGAAAAAAATTTCATGCCGGCCGTCTGGAGGCCGTACTGATCACGGGGTACGAGGAGGCCCCGCCTGATGATCGATACGACCGTGAATTTACGGCCCGACCAGCTTGACGCGCTTAACGACGCGTCGCGGAAGGCGGGGGTGGCGCGAAGGGAGATGATATCGTCACTGCTGAATATGGTTTCGCGCAGGGAAAGGCGCTCGTTCCGCTGCTGGGAG
>JAGODF010000401.1 GCA_017998375.1 Spirochaetota bacterium | reverse complement strand
AGACCACGCGTTTCGCCCATGTCGTTCTGCCGGCCGCGGCCTGGTGCGAGGACGAGGGGACCTTCACGAGCAGCGAGCGCCGCGTGAACCGCGTGCGCAAGATCAAGGAAGCACCCGGCAACGCGAAACCCAACTGGTGGATCTTCAAGGAGATCGCCAGGAGGATGGGACAGGAGTGGCAGTCCAACAGTTCGCGGGAAATCTGGGACAACGAGGTGTCGGTGCTCGCTCCGGCGTACGCGGGCATCAAGTACTCCCGCATCGACGGGGACGCAAACGATCCGTTGAACCGCGACGGTCTCCAGTGGCCCTGCCCCAACCTGGAGCACCCCGGCACGGCGTTCCTGCACCGGGACGGCAAGTTCTCGCGCGGCAAGGGCCTCTTCAAGGGAATAGAGTGGACGCCCCCGGCAGAGGTCGAGGACAAGGATTATCCGTTCGTCCTCAGCACCGGACGCCGGCTTTTCCATTATCATACCCGCACGCAGACGGGAAGATCGGGCCTCGACAAGATACTTCCCGAAGAAACAGCGGACATCTCTCCCGCCGACGCGATGAGACTCGGTATCGCCAACGGCGAATACATTAAGGTGAGCTCGCGCCGCGGCTCCGTAAAGGTGAAGGCGCGGGTGACCGGGCAAATTCCTCCCGGACTGGTGTGGATGGCGTTCCACTTCCGGGACGGCAACGCGAACTGGCTCACCAACAACGTGTTCGATCCTGAAACGAAGACGGCCGAATACAAGGCGTGCGCCGTAAAGCTGGAGAAGATCGGTTAAAAAACCGCGTCCGGCACAAGAAAAATTACTCTTAAACAGGAGATAAAAAACAATGAGCTCGAATGAAACGATAAAACCCGCCGGATTTTCCGCGTTCAATTACATCCTGACGGCGCTGTTCCTCGGCGCCGTATGGGGATTCTTCGAAGTGGTTTTCAAGGACGTCCTCAGCATGGGAGGCAAGCCCTTCGCCTCGGCGACCATGACCGGCATCGGCGTAGCGCTCATGGCTTTCGGATACGCTCTCTTTAAAAGGCCCGGCATGTTTTTCACCATAGCGGCATTCACCATCTTCGCGAGGATGATCATCGTCCCCGTGCTCGGCTGTTCCCCGATGTGCCGGGCGAACGCGGTCGTGGCCCTGGCGCTTTTGGGCGCCTCGTCGGCGCTGGCCTTCGGACTGGCATCCCGCGTATCGAAAAACACGCTGAAGACCGGCGGCCTCACCGCGGGGGCCGGGGTGCTCGTTTCCGGCGCCATGTTCTACCCCGCGGGGCTCGCCTGCGCGCCCTGCCAGTACCTCCAGAATTTCGTCACCAGCGGCGGATTCGCGACATTCATGACCGTAGAGGTGATCGGCTGGGCGGTGTTCTCGGCCGTGCTTTTCTATCCCGGCTATCTCGTGGGAATGAAGGCCGTCGAGACCGTCAACTCCTGGCGCGAAGCCAGGCCGGTGCCCTACTACGCCGCGCTGGCCACTGGGAGCGTCGTGATGATGTTCGCCACCGGTCTCATACTCTTGCCGTAACCGGAATATTTCGGGACGGCCGGGATACGCTTCCCGACCGCCCCTTTGCGCACTGTCCTACATGATCTTTGATTCTCAGGAGGAAACGGAATGAAGCTTACACGCCGTGAGTTGCTTGCAGTGGCGGGAGCGGGGGCCGGGGCGATAGCCCTTGGCGGCCTGGGAGTGAACTACTTAATCACTGAATCATATTCGAAAAAGCTCAAGATCCGGGGAGCGAAGGAAGTCATCTCCATATGCCCCTTCTGCTCGGTAAGCTGTCACTTCATCGCCCACGTCAAGGGCGGCAAGGTGGTGAGCACCGAGGGCGATCCGGGCTATCCGGTGAGCCAGGGCGCCCTCTGCGCCAAGGGATCGACGATGCTTTCGATGATCAACAGCGACCATCGCCTGCTAAAGCCCAAGTACCGGGCCCCCTTCAGCGACCACTGGGAAGAGAAGAGCTGGGACTGGATGATAGAAAAGCTCGCGCGCCGCATCAAGGACACCCGCGACAAGCACTTCATCACCAACAACGCCGAGGGAAAGCGGGTCAACCGTCTGGAAACGATGTTCCACGCCGGCTCCTCCCAGATGAGCAACGAGGAGGCGGCGGTCGTCGTCCAGGGGATGCGCGCGCTGGGAATTGTAAACATAGATCACCAGGCCCGAATTTGACACAGCCCCTCTGTCGCCAGTTTGGCGGAATCATTCGGACGCGGTGCAATGACGAATAGCTGGATCGATATCAAGAATACCGACTGTTGCCTTATCATAGGAAGTAACGCGGCGGAACATCACCCCATCTGTTTCAAGTGGGTGATGAAAGCGAAGGAGGAGCGCGGCGCCACCATCATACACGTGGACCCGAAGTTCTCCAGGACCTCGGCGCGCTCGGACTTCCACGTGCCCCTGCGCTCCGGCACTGACATCGCTTTCATGGGGGGGATGATCAACTACATCCTCGCCAACGACAAGTACTTCCACGAGTACGTGAACGACTACACCAACGCGGCGTTCATCGTGAATCCCAGGTACTCGTTCAACAACGGCCTCTTCGCCGGGTACAACCCGAGGACGAAGCTGTACAACAAGGCGGACTGGCAGTTCGAGACCGACGCGAGCGGCAAAGTGAAAAAGGACCCCACGCACCGGCATCCCAACTGCGTGATAAACGTGCTGAAGCGCCACTACGCGCGGTACACCCTCCAGAAGGTGTCGGACATCACCGGCGTGACGCGGGAGAACCTCCTCAAGGTGTACGAGGCCTATTCGGCCACCGGGCGCCGGGACAAGGCTGGGACCATCCTCTACGCGCTCGGCTGGACGCAGCACACCGTGGGCGTGCAGAACATCCGCACCAGCGGCATCATCCAGCTCCTGCTGGGGAACGCCGGCGTGGCGGGCGGCGGCGTCAACGCCCTGCGCGGGGAGCCGAACGTCCAGGGGACCACGGACCACGCGATCCTCTACAATGTGCTTCCCGGCTACCTGCCGATGCCGCGCGCCAACATGCAGACGCTTGCGGAGTACAACAGGCTTTCCACGCCGGTGAGCAACGAACCCGAGAGCGTCAACTGGTGGCAGAACCGGCCCAAGTACATGGTGAGTTTCCTCAAGGCGTACTTCGGCAACAACGCCAGGAGCGAGAACGAGTTCGGCTACAACTGGCTTCCCAAGGCCGACGCGGTCAAGAGCGAGCGCGAGGGCGACTACTCATACATGTATCTTTACGACAAGATGATGCGCGGGGAGATCAAGGGCGGCTCCATCTGGG
>JAGODF010000065.1 GCA_017998375.1 Spirochaetota bacterium | reverse complement strand
GAGAACCGTTGAAGCCGCCCAGGGCGGAGCGCACGGCGCTCACTATAACAGCATCATTGTCCTGTATCATTCGTATCTCCTTTTGCGCCGTGACAGGCGAAGGCCGCCAGACTACAGCGCAAAGCGATACACAGTCAAACAAAAATCATGCAAAAATGTATTGACAGTGGTTTTTCATCGGAAAGCATCTTTAGCGGAAAGTGCGTCGGATCTGTTTTTCGGAGGGGCGGGTGAGCATACGGGAACTGCAGAAGAGCGTGGAAGAGGTGATTTTTGTGGGCCAGGCGCACCGCCTTGGCGTGTTTGACGATCTTTCAAAGTCTCCCTGCGGGTCGGAAGAATATGCTATCCGCAAAAATTACGATGCGCGCGTCACCCTGGTCCTCCTCGAGGCCCTCGTGGAAATGGGCTACCTGGAAAAACAAGATGCGACATACCACGTCACCACGTCCTGCACGCAGCGCCTGGTGGAGCGGGGCGGGTCCGTTTACGAGGGGGACTTCTGGCAGTTCCTCTACTATCTCATCAATCCCTGGCGCACGTTGGAACATGTGCTCAAAGAGGGCAAGCCGGACAAGGCAAGCTACCGCGATTTCAACATGGAGCATTTCATCCGCGGAATGGATTCGCCCTGGAAAAAGAAAGTCGCCACTGAAATCGTGAGACTCTGCCTCGACGCGTGCCCCGGCGCGAAAACGGTCGCAGACATCGGCGGCGCCCCCGGCACTATCGCCCGCGTCTTCGCCTCACACGGCCTGCGGACCATAGTGTACGACCTCAAGGATTCCAACGCCGTGATGAGAAAGGAGCTCTCGGCCCTGAAAAATATTATCATCGAGGACGGTGACGCAACGAAAGAACTTCCCGCCGGGCCCTATGACATCGCGTTCCTGGGCAACCTGTGTCACGGCCAGTCGCCCGAGGACAACGGAAAGATCATCTCCATGTGCCACGACCGTCTGTCCCCCGGCGGTATCGTTGCCATTTTCGACAACATCCGGGGACTGAGTTCCTGCGGCGCCACGCTCGCACTTCACATGATCACGCAAAGCCCGCTGGGCAATGTCTATTCCGAAAATGAATATCGCGTTTGGATCGCACACGCCGGCTTCAGAGATCCCCGTGTGCTGCGGCTCACAGACCCGGCATGGCAGCTCGTCATCGCGCGGAAATGAGGAGGATGATATGGATTACCTGAGGATATGGTCCGAGGTGGATATCGCCGAGATTCAGGCGCACATGGTCATGGTGGACGATACGTTCGGCTTCTGCCCCGGCTGCCGCGAGATCGGCATCAAGGTTTCCCATATTAAAGAGAGCGGGAAATGCCCCAAATGCGCCCGCGAGTTCAAATACGTCACGTCCAGGGAGAAAACACCCGCCATGGTCGCGCGCACCCGCCAGAAACTTCCCGCGCTGACCTTCGTGGATTACGACGACTACGAGCGCCTTACCGGCAAGAAGAAGGCCGAGACGCTCTTCAAGGACATCCCGTAGGCGTCCGTCAGTAATCGCTCCAGGATTCGTGGATCTCCTTGAGGAGAATGACCATGTCGATCCACCGACCGTTCCGGTCCTGGAGGTAGTTCTTGAGGGTTGCCTGCGGTATGAAATTGATCCTTTTGGAAGCGATAATCGCCGCGTCGTCCTTTCCCACCACAAGCTCGATTTCCAGGATTTCCAGCTTCAGATACTGTGCCAAAGTGGCCAGATCGAGTATGATCCAGGTTCCAAGCCTTTTCTGCTTGTACGCTTCGTCAATGATCACCTCCACGTGGCCTATATGCTTCCTTGCCCCGAACCGCGAAAAATAGATGCTCCCCAGTCCTATTATCCTGCCGTCCTGATGGGCAAGGACATGCACGTTTTCGTCGGGGTTGAACGAGTTTATGAAGAGGTGAACCGACTCGGGCCTGGTATAGTCCCGGGGGAGCACCCAGAGATCGTCTGCTGATACGCGTTTGAAAAGGTCCTCCACGCCGGCAATGGACTCGCGTGTGGCGATGGAGAAAGTGCATTCGCTGGAATCTTTCAGCACGATTTTTTTCGGGTACTCGTCGAACATACAGAACCTCCAGTTCCGATGCTGCAATGCATGAATAATATCATCACATGAAAACCGCGTCACGCATTTTTCATCAATAAAATTCGAAATCCTTGGATGATTCAAACGATATCAATCTGATTTTAAATAATTGTGGGGATATGAATAAACTTCTTGACTAATAGCCTGACATTTTATTAACATTATAGAATCAATGATCAGGTTTCTGAAAAAAAGTAGCGCTGTATGCCCAAAGCAAGGTACTTATCTGTAATAAAGCGGAATTCATGAAAAAACCCACATTGACATTATTAACGGCTGCAATGGTGTGCCTGGCGGGTATCTGGACATCCCCGCTCGCGGCGCAGGAAATCATCGGCATAGGGGTGCACCTGGGAGCCCACCATGACGTGGGAAACCTTTCCGGACAGGACAATAATATCCTGCATGATCCCCAGAACAGCCTGCTTGCCGGTTTTTCCCTCAAGGCAAACATGGCGTTCCTGTTTTTCCGCACAGGCTGTGATGTTTCCATGCTTGCTAACCTCAGTAACGTATACGATGACACTCCCGTTATCGAGCATTCCTCGTTGAGTTATCTCAGCCTTCCCGCATTCCTCGGTGTGCGTTATCCGCTCAAGGATATCGGTGAATTATACATGGGAGCGGGGATGGCGTACTTTATCGGGACGGGGGAGGTGAAACTCGCAGCTTCCGCGACCGCGGACGACGTCGAGGCCATCGCCCTAGGATACGGTTTCGTCACCGGGATAGAGTTCAAGCTGCTGCAGTTTTTGAACCTTTACATGGAGTGGGAATATTTCGACGTCCGCTCAGATCCGGTTCTTACTACCGCGGGTTCCACATGGGACGATTTTTACATTGATTTTTCCGGCCACAGGATACTCGTGGGAGCGATGTACTATCTCCTATAAAATGAAAAAATGTTGATGATATGATACGATCCATTACGCACATTGCAGTTGTTATCGCCCTGGCCCTGCCGCTCACGCTCTCCGCGGCGACAATCAACAGTGCCGTTGGCATTTATGGAGGCATAGCGCCATCCCTGGGAAACAACCTGCAGTCTGGAGTACAGTATTATATCTTCGATTCCCAGAGCGGCATCGATGGAATGAACCGCTCTACCGACGGCACCAGCAGCATCGACCGCCTCCTGGGAGTCAGCGGCGGCATCGCGTTCAAGATGCTCTTCATGGAATATTACCAGCTCCGCATCGCTGGAAACTATACGCGCAGCGTTTCCGGTGGCGAGGGGACAAGCATGTACAATGATGGAGCCGATCATCTGGTGGATTGTGAGTACTCATTTCTCATGTACGACGTACCCGTCACGATCGGTCTGTCGATTCCGTTCTGGAAGGATATCAAGATCGCCTTTAGTTGCGGCCTCGCATACGCCTATGCGACGTACACAAACGAGTTTGACGACGGAACCACAGTATACAAAGGCGAATTCACGGGATGGGGTTTGCCGCTGGTTATCCTCTTGGAAGGCGAATACTTTGTCACCGACAGGATCGCCGTAAGTTCATCACTCATATATTACCGTGGCTCGACAAAGCTCATCGAGGACGATACCACGAGCGATGGAATCACGGATTACGCAAAGTTGAATTTTACCGGTTACCGGTACAATGCCGGTATCACGTTCTATTTCATGACAATATAGGATATCCAGCGGGAAAAGACGCTTAATGAAACTTGTACGCTACATACTACTCACCGCAATTGTGGCCATATATTCATCGCGGTACGCCAGCAATGCACACGCCATCGGTGAATTCGCCCTGGGTCTCAACGCCGGCGCCACCTACGACCCAAACAATCTGGAAGAGCAGATTTCACGCTATAATCTCGCTCTTCAGTCATACGAATTGACCGGCAACGCTTCCACCAGCCAGATATCTGTTCCGTATTCGCCTGTATTCGGGTTCAACATCCGCTACCAGTTCAACTTTTTCTTCTTCCGCATCGGAAGCCACTACACCACGCCTTTCCAGACGGTGAAGGGAAGTATTACCCCGAACGCGGGGGTAAAAAACACGATAAAGATTGAAACGTACCAGATGTCGATTCCCGCTACGATTGGACTCCTGGTTCCCCTGAGCAACAGGACCCATTTCTTTATTGGTGCCGGTCCCACGTATCATCATTCAAGCGTCACCATAACACAGAGCAATCCCAATCAGGTTGGTTTTTTACTGAACGACGCGGCTGTCGATCCATACGGAAGCCTCACCGCGAACAAGCGTGACCGCTATTCGGCGGCGTATGTGGGATACCACCTGATGGTGGGCGCGGAGATACCGGTGCACGAGAAGTTCACGCTTTCCGTTGAATGGATACACCAGGAAGGGCGCTCCCATCCGGTGGAAAATGACGGCGTTGATTCCGCGGATGCCGCCACGGTAACGCCACGCCGCACTCTTGACGCGCGCGGCGATTTTCTCGTATTCGGCTTGAACTATTACATTTCCTTTTAAGCCGCCTGCCTCAGACGGTCCCTGGGCAACGGCGAATCGTCGATTCTATGCGATACCTTCCACGTCCGTTGGGAAAATGTTATCACGGCATGCTTTTCCCGCCTGACCGGAGCGACACTGGCTTATGATAACCCTAAAGACTCCAGCACGTGCTGTATTAATCGTCATAACACTGAGTGCCGTTATCTTCACACTCACACTGTACGGCGCCCTCGGGAATGGAAACGGTGTTCAGCGTCCCGTAATCACTCCCGAACTGCCTTTCGCCAGCCCTGCGGATCCGTCCGCCCCGTTAAGGATCGCCATTTATCCCGGCGGAGGTTTCGCCCCGGGACTGTTCGCAAATGGTGGGCTGAAGACTTCGAAAGGAAGCATCTATGACAAGGATTTCGGGCTGAATGTCGAATTCATAATGATGGAAGACCCATCGCGATGCGCTCGGCTCCTCGGAGTTCCGCGCGGCCCCGATATCGCCTGGTCGACTCTTCCTGTTTTCACATTCCACCAGTCGAAAAATTGCGGTTTTAATCCCGTAGTCATCATGCAATACGACTCATCCAGGGGCGGGGACGCGATTTTCGCATCACACCCATATCGCGGTCTCGATGAACTCAAGGGCAAAAGGGTTTCCTGCATCGAAGGGGGGAATGCTCACTTTGTAATACTGTTCCTATTGCATACCGCAGGGATAGAACCATCCGCTCTTGATTGGGAATTCACCGCAACCGACAGTGATGCCATGCTCCTGTTAAAGAAGGGACGCACCGATGTCTGCGGCATATCGACGTACGGGATACCGGTGCCTCCGTCCTTGAAACTGCTTTTTTCAACCGTTCAGGCATCGCGTCTGGTTCCGGGAGTTTTCATCACCCGGGAGGACCTCCTGCTAAGGAAAAGGGATCAGGCACGGAAATTCATCGCCGGCTGGTTCCGTGGCGTCTCGGAACTGCAGAAAAATCGCGATGCCGCGGTGAAGATCATGTCAACGGCATACGAGTGTGATGAAAACAAGTCAAATGAACTGCTGAAATCCTCCATCCTGGCGGGTTACCGCGACAACGTCGAATTTTTCAGCATAGGTCAGTACAATCGCGCCGGATTCGATTTCCTCGTCGATGCATCATTGTCGCGATGGAAAGGAATTTCCGGTTCACTGATGGCTTCCTGCGCCGGGCTCAAGCACACGGATGCGCTCGTCGCAGCAGCTTCCGATGTGGGCAAAGCGGTCGCAGGATACGATTCCGGGATCCCCGAATCGATGAAGAACCCGTCGCTTGAATCGCTTTCGCGGGAATACCTTCTGGATTTTCCAGCGTACGAATACACACCCGGCTTCAAGTCATCCATGGTCCTGGACCGCTTCGTAACGACAGCTACCATTTTCCAGGGCTCGAATATCGAACTGTATGGAAACGCGGGAACCCCTGGAGAACAGGCGTATTCCTACAACTGGGGCATGCGTTTCTATATCGTAGGGAAAGCGCTCACGGACGCAGGAATCCCGAAGGAAAAAGTTACCATAAAAGAGATCAGGCTCGATACCGCCCTTGCCGGAGCCCAGAAGCACACGGTTGGTTGCGTGATACGCCGGTAAATCTCCAGATGACCAGTAACGCGGCAATAATCGACTGTCTCGCCGTATTTTTCTTCGGCATGGTGTGGGGAAGTTTTTTCTATACTCTCGCCCTCCGCGTCAATGCCGGCGACTTCAGCGCGTCGTCCCTCGTAAAATTTTCCCGCTGCCCTTCGTGCGGCACGCGGATAGGCTACCTTCGCCTGGTTCCCATCCTTGGATACCTGATTTCACTTGGGCGCTGCGCTTCCTGCGGCGGTCGCATATCTCCCCTGTATCCCTCAATGGAAGCTCTCTACGGGATTATCGCCGTGGCTCTTGCAGCGCGGTACGGCATCACACCAGATACTTTTGTCCTGTTTCTCATTGCCGGAACCGCCATCTGCATATCCGTAATCGACATCACAATACTGGCAATCCCAGGCCACCTTGTCGCGGTCCTCGCCCTTCTCGCGGCGTATCCCGCAATCAAGGCAATGCTGGCCGTCGGCGCATGGAGCGCCCTCGGAGGAGTTCTCCTTCTCGGCGGATTTTTTTTGCTGGTCCTTCTCGTGTTCCCGGGAAGTTTCGGCGGGGGCGATGCCAAGTTTTCAGCGGCCATCGGTCTTGCCGTCGGATTCGAACAGTCGATCGTGGTGCTGGAAGTCGCGCTTGTGACCGGTGCCGTAATGGGGATTGTGTACGCACTGGTGACAAAAAAAGGGCTCCGGATACGGATACCCTTCGCGCCTTTTCTCACCGCCGGGCTTCTCCTTTCTCTTCTTTACGGCAGGGAGATACTGATGCTCTACAATCGCATCGTGTACTGACGCCTAAAACTTCATTCCTGAAAAACCGAGAAACGCGATGGCCATGAGCCCCGCGATGATGAATGTGATTGGCAGTCCTTTCATGTTTTCGGGGATATCAGCCACCTCAAGACGCTCTCGTATTCCCGCCATGAGAAGCAGTGCGATGGTGAAGCCGATACCGCCGCCCACGCCCTGTATCACCGACTTCAGGAGCCCCATTTCCGCAGTAATGAAACCGGACTCTATGTTGAGCACCGTAACCCCCAGAATCGCGCAGTTGGTGGTGATCAGCGGCAGAAAGATGCCCAGGGCCTGGTAGAGCGGCGGGGATACCTTTTCTATCACCATCTCGACAAGCTGAACGAAGCCCGCGATAATGAGTATGAAAGCCAGTGTACGAAGGTATGTGATGCCGTAAGGGAGGAGCGCGTACTTGTACACAAGGAATGTAAAGAACGAGGACATCCCCATGACGAAGATCACTGCAAGTCCCATACCCAGCGCAGAATCAAGCTTCTTGGAAACCCCCAGGAAAGGGCAGAGGCCCAGGACCTGGGAGAGTACGTAGTTGTTGATGAAGATGGTCCCAACGAGTATGGTGATGAATACCTTTAGTTCCATTGTCGCCTCTATCGTTTAGAACGCGATTTAATGACGTTCATCCCCCACAGCAGGAAGCCCAGCGTGAAGAACGCTCCCGGCGCCATGATCATGACCAGGGACGGCTCCATCCCGGGTATGAGTGTGTAACCGAGAAGGTTGTTGGCACCGAGTATTTCCCTGATAAACGCGAGCAATGTCAGCGTCACCCCTATCCCCATCCCCATGCCGATTCCGTCAAATATTGAGTCTATAATGCTGTTTTTCTGCGCAAACTCCTCCGCGCGCCCCAGAATTATGCAGTTCACAACGATGAGGGGGATGAAGATGCCGAGCGCCTTGTCGACCGCCGGCTGGAACGCCTTGATGGAAAGCTCAACGATGATGACGAATGCCGCTATGATTGTGATGAAGATGGGAATGCGGATGTGGCCAGGGGTTATATTCTTGACCACCGAAACGAGCGCATTGGAGCAGACGAGCACGAATGTCGTGGCGAGGGTCATCCAGAGCGCGTTGGAAACGGACGTTGTGACCGCGAGGGTGGGGCACATCCCGATACCGATGACCAGTGTCGGGTTTCGGTACCAGATGCCGTTGGTGATGAGGTGTACGTATTTCATTTCGCCTTGACCTCCTGCGCGGGCGCCGGCTTCTCCTGCTCGAGGACCTTGCGTAGCTGCACAATCCCGTTTTCAAGACCCGCGATGACCGCCCGGGTGGTGATGGTCGCTCCCGTGATCGCCGAGACGGAGTTTTTCTCCATCAGTTCCTTCCGAAGCGACTCGTTTTCAGCGCGCCATTCACCCTTTTTCATGATGCCTATCTGTTTGCTTCCGTCCAGACCGGTGAATTGTTCCTCAAACCACGACCTTACGGGGCCAGCCGCAACTTTCCCTTTCGAGCTGCCGAAAAAGTGGCTGATAAACGTGTCAGTGGTGGCGATCTCCTTCGCGCGTGCGCCAAGACCGGGCGTCTCCGACTGCTGTATCACCGATAAGCCGATGAGCTTCATCGTTTCGTCCACCGCCGCCATGGAACGGATAACGCCGCTGTACCCCGATTTCTCGCATTCGAACGCATAGGCCCTGGACTTTTTATCGCCCTCTGTCTTTTCCGCTATCGTATAGAAAAAATCCTTTCCGTCAACAGTGACCTTTTTGTCTTTCTCGGTGATCACGTACCCGAGCGTGGCGGGCAGCACCGCCAGGAGCGCCTGCTCCCTGCTCCTGCGCACGCGCTCCTCTATCTTTCCCTTCGTGATCCTGTTGATATGAGAGAGCGCAAACGACGCGATGAAGGCGATTGTGACCAGTATGAGAGTCGGTTTTATGATCGTCCTGTACATTTGGTTTCCCTATGACTCCGAAGTGTCATCCTTCACGGCGCCGAAGACCCTTGGCTTGAAAAACCGGTCGATAAGCGGCACTGTGGCGTTCATCAGGAGAATGGAATACGAAACGCCCTCCGGGTATCCTCCCCACAGCCGGATGACGCAGGTCAGCAGGCCGCAGCCGATGCCGAAGACGATCATCCCCCGTTGCGTCACCGGTGACGTCACCATGTCGGTGGCCATGAAAAAAGCGCCAAGCACAAGACCTCCCGACAACAGGTGGAAGAGTACCATCCGATATGTGAAATGAGGGACCGCGTCCGTTCCGGGGATGTGCGCAAACGTGTAATAGGTGAACGTGAAAGCGGCTACGGTGCCCATGTATGTAAGCGGCACGTGCCAGGTAATAATCCGCTTGTAAAAAAGCAGCAGCGCGCCGGCCAGCAGGAGCAGTGCCGATGTTTCACCCACGCACCCGCCGATATTGCCGATGAACAGCGACTTCAGCATTTCGTTTGAAAGCAGGAAATTGTAGAACGCGTCAGCGGGAACGTTCATATCAACTATTATTTTCGAGGCGCCCTTGAGCGCGGCAAGCGGTGTGGCCGAGGTGACCGCATCAAAAACGGCCGCCGGCATGTTCTGGAAGTTGGTAATCCCCTGTGACAGGACATTCGTCGGTGAAAACTGGTGCCACTTCGTGGTCATGTATACGGGCCAGGACGCCAGCAGGAACGCGCGTCCGGCGAGCGCGGGATTGAAGATGTTGAATCCTACACCGCCGAAGAGCTGCTTGGCAATAATTATCGCGAAAGCGCTACCTATGCAGACCATCCAGACCGGAGCGTCGGGGGGAACGTTCATGACGAGCAAAAGCCCGGTAATGACGGCGGAACCGTCCGTAACGGAAACCTTCTTTTTCATCAGGAGTTGGAAGGCCGCTTCCGCGATGATTGCCGTTAACACGGCCGAAATCATCAGGACGAGCGCCTTGAAGCCGTAAAGGTGGATTGAATATCCCGCCGCGGGTATGAGCGCAGCGACAACAAGCCACATGATTCCCGTAACGCTCTGGGGCGCGTGAAGATGCGGCGGATTTGAAAGGATCAGTTCGGGTTTCTGCGCGGGGCTGTCGCTCTTTTCCTGGGCCATTGGCGTTCCTGATCGTCGGTTTTACTTCAGCTTGCGTACGCGCTGCTGTCCCGTCTTTATGAAATGGCTGATGGGCCTGCGGGACGGGCAGACGTAGCTGCATGACCCGCACATTATACAGTCGAAGGGATTGAGCGTCTCGACGAGGTCGAGCAGGTTCTTCTCCACGGCATTGCAGAGATCGCAGGGAACCAGGCCGGCGGGGCAGGCGGTGACACAGCGGCCGCAACGTATGCAAGGCTTGTAGTCGCCGGCCCATATCTCCTTTTTACCCAGAAACAGTATTCCCGATGTCCCTTTCACGACCGGGACATCTGTACTGTCAAGGGTGATGCCGCACATGGGTCCTCCCATGACGATTTTCGTCGGCTCCTCCGTCAGCCCTCCTGTCTCGGCAAGGATGTCCGAAATCCTCGTACCGATACGAACCTTGTAGTTGCCCGGATTTTTCACAATGGAACCTGTCACGGTGATGTAGCGTTCGAACAGTGGCTTCTTTAGAAGGACGGCCTCCCTGATCGCGAAAACGGTACCCACGTTCTGCACCACCACGGCTGCATCCATGGGAAGCCCCCCTGAGGGCACCTCCCGGCCGAGAATGCTTTTTATCAGCTGCTTTTCCGCTCCCTGAGGGTATTTTGTTTTAATGGGGACGATTTCAATTTTTTCCTTGTGCGAGGCGCTCTTGATCGCGGAATTGAGTGCCCTGATGGCGGCGGGTTTGTTTTTCTCAACACCGATGAAAGCCCGTTCTATCCCCAGGGCCTTGATGGCGATGCGGACCCCCTCGATGATCTCGCCGGGATATGTCTGCATCAACATGTCGTCCACTGTGAGGTACGGTTCACATTCGGAACCGTTGATGATGAGCGTGTCGATGACCTTGTTCCGGGGTGGCGCGAGCTTCACGGAAGTGGGAAATGCCGCTCCGCCGAGTCCCACGATGCCCGCCTCCCTGACGCGATTAACAATCTCAGAACCGGCAAGCGCCTGCCATTCAACGTCGGGCTCCTTTTGTGACAGCGAAGAGAAGGCGCCTTCAGTCTCAATGACGATACACTGCCCGTACGGCGTGTATACCGTTGGGTGTTCCTTGATATCGATGACCTTCCCGGGAATGGATGCGTGCACGTTGGAACTGATGAACCCGTCGGCTGTGCCGATGAGCTGACCTTCCGCAACGATCTGACCTGCCTCCACAACCGGGCGGGCAGGTTTTCCAATGTGTTGCTGAAGCGGTATGTAACAGATATGGGGTATTGCGAGGTTTGAAAATGACTTATCCCTGGAGAAGTGCTTGTTCTCCGGAGGATGTATCCCACCCCTGAAGCTCCTGAAAAGCATTCCTACCCTTTGATCGAGTATATCTCATCCTTGATCGGCAGCTCTTTCCTTAGATTCTTGATGTAGGGGAAAAGCTCGCCTGCTTCGATGAAATCATCGCAATCGTCCATGATCCTGCGCGCAACCGTGAAATACTTGTACAGCTTCTCCTCGCCTGAGCGTTTCACCCATTTTTTCTTGAGACACTTGACTCTCAATACGTAGCGGTCTGGCTCTGACTCGTACTGGCGGATGACTATGCAGTTAAGACAGTTCGCGCAGAATATTTTCTCTTTCGCCATCATATGCTCCTGAAATAATTGATACAATGCTCCCTGGCGGGCCACGATTCCGTCAACCCTTTAGGTTCGGAGTCGAATGCAATTTTAATGGACATTTAAGTAAGTATATCAGTTTTAAGTCAAGAAAATTTTGGATTATGTGACCAACCCGGTAACTTCATGCCTTACTTCGGGCCTTGATCTTCGCAACCATGTAGGTGATCTCGGGAACACGGAGTAATGCGCACGATACGATGTATACCGCCCCTCCGGTCGCGACCATGAAAAAGAGCACCATGAATCGTTTCAATTGCCCGTCCCGTAGCCAGTCCGCCCT
This sequence comes from Spirochaetota bacterium, assembly GCA_017998375.1. Taxonomy (GTDB): domain Bacteria; phylum Spirochaetota; class UBA4802; order UBA4802; family JAGODF01; genus JAGODF01. The sequence goes on along the minus strand of JAGODF010000065.1, from coordinate 3,436 downwards.
GGTGGAAATGGCGTACAGAACCACGGACATTACCACGGCAGCGATGATGAATTTCATGGTTGATTTCAACAGGTATCCGGAGTGTAATCCTCCTATCTTTCTGCGAAGCAAATAGATAAGGAGCACCACCTGTACCGATGATGAGATCGAGTTTGCCAGTGAAAGCCCGGCATGCATAAGCGGCGTTTTCATCAATATATACCCCAGTACTATATTGAGCACGAAGGAGATGAATGATGTTATCACTGGCATTCTCGTGTCCTTAAGCGAATAGAAGGTTGGGGTGGTGATCCTGAGCAGAGCGACGGACGATATCCCCATGCTGGCGTAAAACAAAGCCCGTTCAGTGAGCACCGCATGTTCCGGGGTGAAACGGTCTCTCATAAAAAGGGATGATACAATCGGCAGCCCGGCTGTCATCAGCGCTGCGCTGGCGGGAATGGCGAGGAATAGTGCCGCGCTGATCGATTTTCCATACAACTCCTTCAGCGTATCCATATTGTTTGACGCCGTAATCCTGGACATCGCGGGCAGGATTACATTGCCTATGGACACGATAAAAATTCCCAGTACCATTTCCGTAAGCCTGTCGGAATAATACAGGTAGGATATGCTGCCTCCTGGTAAAAATGACGCAAGCAGCGTACTCATTAGTATATTGATCTGGTAGATGGCGAATCCGAAGAGCGTTGGAACCACCAGGGAAAATATCTTGCGAATGCCCGGGTGGCGCAGGTCAAAAGACAATCTCATCCTGAAGCCGGATTTCAACAGGTACGGTATCTGTAGTATTAATTGAAGAACCCCACCCAGAATGACGCCCCATGCCATGCCGTACAATGGTACACTGAAGAACGTCCCAAGTCCCAGTATGCCGGTAATGATGCCGATATTGAGCAGCACCGGGGAAAATGCCGGCGCGAAAAAATAATCATGGGAGTTGAGTACCCCCATTGAGAAAGCGACAATGCTGACGAAGAAGAGGTAGGGAAACATAACGCGGTTGAGGGACACCGTGAGGCTGAATTTATCCGGATTTGTAAAACCATATGCTATCACCTTCACGATTTCCGGTGAAAACAGGATTCCCAGCGACACCATAGCCACGAGGATAGCCAGCAGGACCGTGAGCGTTTTCTGCGCTAGGGCAAGTGCCTCGCGTTCACCCCGGTTGACAAGGTAGTCGGTGTACACCGGTATGAAGGATACGGTGAGAGCCCCCTCGGCGACGAGCCTTCTGAAAAGGTTGGGAATTCGGAAAGCCACGAAAAAAGCGTCCAGTGATCCCGAGGCCCCGAAGTATTTCGCCGTAAGCATGTCACGAATGAATCCGAGGACGCGGCTGGCAAGCGTCGACAGTGCGACGATGCCGGTTGACCGCAGGAGGGAGGAGCGCTTCATGGCGTGTCAGTTCCAGCGCACTCCCATGCGTCCGCCGCAGCCCGACACGTACAGCATCTTCTTCTCAACGAGGTTCCCGATGATACCACGGGTGATGTCATCGGGGTGCCCGGCATGTTGAACAACGAATCCAGCGAAATCCTCGACTACTGCTTCGGCGTTCGCTCCCCCGTTCATACCCGGATATTTCTCCACCAGTTCCTTCTGGAGGATGTCCTGAACCACAAAGAAGTTCGAGAGGCTGTCCACCATTTTTCTGTCATTGTCGGATAGCGGTTCTCCCTTCCTTCTCCTTTTTACCGCGCTTTCGACATAACGCTTGATGCCGGAGTTGAATTCACCAACTATTTCATCGATTTTTTCGAAGGGCACCGAGCCGGTGTCCGCGACGCACTGGTTTGCGTCGTACTTGTCCCAGTCATCGGTAAAAATTCGCATCCCGTAATGTTCCTTCATTTCCCGGACTTCGGTGCCCGGGAAGGGGGCAAGTATGTGGTACCCATAGTGGGGCGTCAGTTCCCCTGCGAACGCCATGGTTTCCCTTATCGTATCCGCAGTTTCACCCGGAAGCCCCAGGATGTAGGACGCCATTGGCGCAATGCCCACCTCGTAGCACAGCGCGACTGCCTGCCTGCATTTTTCAAGGGTGATCTTTTTCTTGACCGTATTGAGAATCTCCTGGTTGCCGCTCTCGATGCCGAAGCAGACCATGGAACACCCCGCTTCCTTCATGGCCAGCAACAACTCGCGTGAAACAGTGTCCACACGGGCGAAGACAGTCCACGGATGCTTGATACCCCTCCGCATTATTTCCTGACAGATCTCAATACACCTGGTCTTGTTTGATGTGAATAGATCGTCGACGATGTTTATCTGGCTGAATCCCAGTTTTGAGAGCATTTGGAACTCGTCCACGACGCGTTGAGTGGCGAAGTATCGCACTTTCCTTCCAACCATTTTACTGCCGACGCAGAATATGCACTTGTGAGGGCAGCCTCGCGAGGTCACCATGTTCACGGCAAATCCAATGGCACGGTACTTGTTGAGCTGAACAAGATCCCTCGCCGGATAGGGAAGGATGTTGATATCTTCGATAAAGGGACGCATTTCATTGTGCACGACAACACCATCACGCCTGTAACTCAACCCCAGGATTCCCGTCTGGTCTTTCCCCATTTCAATGGATTCGATCAATTCAGTGAGTGTTATCTCACCCTCGCCTCGTACTATGAAATCGACATATGGATTATCGCGCAGGATTGACTCGGCGTCGAAGGTCGCATGCGGGCCGCCCAGTACCGTGAAAGCATCGGGGCTGGCTGACTTGTAGTCCTTGAGTATCGAAAGTGATTTTTTTATATTCATCGTGACACCCGTGGCACCGACAAGCCGGGGGCAGAACTCGGCAGCGGTTCTTTTAACGCGTTCCGGCGAATATGGGGTGATGATATAGTCCTCGATTCGCACATGAGAGCCTTTTTCGCGAATATACGCCGCCAATGACATGATGCCGAAGGGAGGTGCGGGTGACTCCTCAAAGGGATACGGGGGATTAATTAAAAGGACTTTCATGCACATCTCCTTGGCGGCATATTAATGACTGAATATGATGGACTATCAGCACGGTGTGTTTTTTGTAAATAAAAAATATCGAAAATTCTTGCAATTCACAATAAATGGTATTTAACTGCGCAGATCACGTGAAACTGCCCGGTGGCCCATGTTTGTCTGTTTTCACCGCCATCAATGCAGAAGATTGTATCCGATTATTTAATGAAAAAATTCGCGATCATCCTGGTATTCCTCATATTCGCCGGCAACGCGGCGGGCTCCGTCATGTTCGATCCAGACCTGGAATGGAAATCCGTCAGGACCACGCATTTCTGGATTCATTATCATACCGGGCTGGAGGACGCCGCCCGCAGGCTCTGTATGATATCGGAAAAAGTGCACGCGCGGCTCTCCCGCGATTTGGGATGGGAACCGTATTTCCGCACCGACGTGGTTCTGGTGGACAACATGGACCTGTGCAACG
>JAGODF010000064.1 GCA_017998375.1 Spirochaetota bacterium | reverse complement strand
CCATGACGCCGTCGAGCTCGCCCTTGGGCGGCTTGAACTCCACCATGCGGAGGTTCCCGAAGTCCTTCGCCGGGTCGCCGGTGAGGAACTCAATGTTGAACACCACCACGCCGATGAAGATCAGGACGTGCGCGGCGATCGAGAAACCGATCCACCTGTCGATGTGCGTTTTGGGGTAGTTCATCGCGATGCGTTTCCGGTTCGGCGTGATTATTCCGCCGAACATCGAGCTTGGCGGTCATCGGCCAAATATGTCAATAGAATTTATGAATATTCTCCTTGACAATTACCTTCGATTACCGAAAGTTCAAAAACCCGCGCGGGCGCCGTTCGTCAGCGCGGACGATTGTTTCCCGGAGACCGGTAATGTTCAACAACCTGAGCGTGTGGCACTGGCTCCAGATGGGCGGATTCACCATCTGGATACTCATTCTCTGTTCCATCGTGTCGCTGGCGATCACCGCCGAGAAGCTGCACTATTTCCGCAAGAAGTCGAAAGTCCCCAGGGACGAGTTCATGAAGTCGCTCGCCGGTGCGCTCGCGAAAAAGGATTATGACGCCGCGCTGGGCGTGTGCAGGAGCGCCGACGCCCCCTTCTCCGACATGGCGGCCGACGGCATCGCCGCGCGCGAGGGCGGGATCGATTCTGTGACCTCTGCAATGGAGCGGCGCATACTCGTGGAAGTGAACATCATGGAGAGGTTCACCACGCTCCTGGGGTCCATCGGGAGCACGGCGGTGTACATAGGACTCTTCGGCACGGTCATCGGCATCATCCGCGCCTTCGGCGACATCTCCAACCTCGGTTCGGGCGGCATCAACGCGATCATCGGCGGCATTGCCGAGGCGCTCATCTCCACTGCGGCGGGCATCTTCGTGGCGGTGCCCGCGATCGTGGTCTACAACCTGCTCATGAAGCGCATCAACAACTTTATCCTCGACATGGAGCTCTGCTCCTCGGAGATCCTCGACATCATGCGGGGCGACGCCAGATGAAGGGCAAGCTCCACAGGCGCGAGACGATGGTGGAGATCAACATCACCCCCTTCACCGACATCGTCCTCGTGCTCCTCATCATCTTCATGATCGCGACGCCCATCCTCATGCAGGACAGCCTCAAGGTGAACCTGCCGCAGGCGTCCAAGGCGGCGCAGAGCGACGCGCCGAAGAACATCGTGGTGACCATCGACGAGCGCGGCGACGCCTTCATCGACAAGGTGAAGTTCGAAATGCCCGTCCACCACAAGGAGCTCACCGCCACACTGGGGAACAGGATCAGCCAGAACCGCGCCTCCTCGGTGATAGTCAACGCCGACAAGAACTCCAAGTACGACAACGTCATCCGCGTCATCGACATCATCAACCAGGCCGGCATCAAGAAGGTGCTCCTGGGGATAGAGCTCAAGAAGAAGTAGTCGCCTCCGCCGCGAGCGCAATCATCCCCCCCCGGGCTCATCCCCCCGACCCGGAGTAGACCGCGGTGTACTCGTTCGTGCGTACCAGTTTCCCGTCGTCCCAGATGATCTTCTGCGCGTAGCTGTTAGGCGTGCCTTCGGCGCTCTGGTGAAGTTCCGGTTTTCCCGGCGCCTTCCTCCCCACGATCATGTAATACTCGAAGGCGTTGCCGGAAATCCATGACGGTTTCTCCAGATTAAAATATGATATGTAGTCAACCTCCCCGGGCTGTTCCCGCAGCAGCTCGATGACCGTGAGGCGTCTGTGGCTGCCCGAAGTGCCCCAATCGACCAGCATGTAGCGGTTTGACGGGGAGACCGAAAGGACGTTCGGATTATCCCCGTTTCCAAGCTTCAGGAATTTTCCCGACGTCGTGTCTACTACCAGGGTGAGGAGCGCAGCGACGCTTTCCCGGGTCATCACGGCGACGAACAAATAGTTACCATGCCGGCTTGTGACCGCGGATCCCCCGGTTCCCGGGCAGGTTTCTTCGGTCAACACCCGGCCTGTCGATCTTTCGGAAATCGAAAGCGTTCCGTTTAATACCGTGACTTTCCATTGCCCGCCATCAACGTTTCCGCTCGTAACCGCGGGAGGCGAATCATTCGTTGCAAGATATCGGGACGACACGTAGCCCGTGGCCCCGGCAGCGGTAGTCACCTTGAACCAGAGGGGATTGTCCGTATTGCCGGTCTCGACTTTTTCAAGGACTGTCACCTTCTCGGGGCGGTTCAACATGCCGAGCACCTTGCCCGATGTGCCGGGACTGTCGCGGAGGTTCACTCCCGTGCCGGTGATGTAGGCTGTCGTAACGGCGGCTGGCGGCGCGTCCTGCCGTGCGCAGGATGCGATGAAGACGGCAAGCAGGACAATATGGATTGCTGGTTTCATGGATGCCTCGACTGCGGTATCTTCGTTGACATGGCGCAGTGCATGGATTAGTGCTTGCAGGAGTAACTGTCAACGATTGTTTTGCGTACAGCCAGGAGGCGCATCATGCCGCTGACCATGAACCCGCTGGAAAAACTCTACATGCTGGGGATGAACGCCGGCCCCGGGCCGATGCTCGACGTCATGGGCGGGTTCTCCTTCTACGCGGTGAGCGCCGCCGTGCGGATGGGGCTCTTCGAGAAGCTGGGCGATGATGTCCTCACGCCGGGAGAGCTGGCGCGGGCGCTCGGATGCGACGGGAAAGGGGTGATAGTGCTGCTGGAGGTGCTTCTTGCGGCGGGGTATGTCCGCGTGAAAGGAGATGCGTACCGCAACAGCTCCATGACGCGGAAGTGGCTCCTGCCGTCGTCACCGCACGACATCAGCGACGCGTTCCGCTATTACCACGAGACCATGGCGGAGCTCTGGCCGCATATCGACGAGAGCGTGCGGAAGGGGGCGCCCCACATCCATTTCTACGAATGGCTGAAGGAGCGCCCCGGCGCGGCGGAATCGTACCAGCGCTTCATGATGAAGGGATCGGCTATGATCCTGCCGGAGCTTTCCCGCGCGCTGAAACTGCCGAAAAGCTGCCGGTCCGTGATCGACGTGGGCGGCGGTCATGGCGCCTACGCGGTCGCCGCCGCGAAGAAGCGCGACGATATCGCCGTGACGGTCTTCGACTCCGCGTACTCGAAGGACGTTGCGGAAAAGAATATCGCGGACAATGGCCTGGCGGACAGGGTGCGCTTCGTCACGGGCGACTATCTCGCCGATCCGCTGCCCGGGAGATGCGACGCGGCGTTCCTGTTTAATGTTATCCACCAGCACCGGGAGGGGGAGATTATCGCCCTGCTGAAGAAAATCCACGAAGCGCTCGATCCCGGCGGCGCGCTCTTCCTGCTGGACTCGTTCCGCGAGATGAGGATGCGCGGCCTCGGCGGCGCCTTCGTGCGGCTCTACGGCATGGTGCACTTCCACTTTCTCGGCGGCGACAACCATCGCTACGATGAGGTCCTCGACTGGTTGCGCGAAGCGGGGTTTGGGAAAGTTAAAAAGAAGAAGCTCCTGCGCTCCGGGATGTGCCTGCTGCGCGCGACGCGGTAACGGGGCGCCGTTAGCTGATAATCTTCACCTTCGGCGAGCTGTAGATGTCCAGCGGCGACACCATGAACGGGCGCTTTCCCTCCACGAGGCGTATCCCCTGCGCGAGGAACGCCGACGCGACGAACTCCGAGCAGTGCATCGCCTTGTTGTCCAGGTCCTTTTTCACGTCGCGCCGGAGGAAGACGCGCTTGAAGGCGATGGCCATGATCTGGAAGTAGGCGTACTTGATGATGCCGGCGCTGTCGGTGCAGTAGCGCACGAGCTTCTTTTTATCGAGCCCCTTTCCGCGGTAGCGCGCCAGGCGCAGGTCGTAGCGCCTGGCGTAGGCGCGGACGTTCTTGATGGTGACGCCGCCCGCCAGCGACGAGTCGGAGATAAGCCCGCCGCCCAGGTAGATGATGCAGTGCGAGAGGCGCGGCTTGCGGGCGTACTCGCGCCTGCCCAGCTTGCTTACCAGCCATATCAGCCCGCTGAAGAGGCTCCCACGCTTGAAGGTGAGGATGATGTCGCCGGGCTTGATTGACTCTTTCAATGCTTCGAATTTCATCGCGCTTTCTCCCGCGCCGGTATGCTGCCCCGCGCTGATTCCGCGGTCAAGTGAAAACCCGCGGGAAAAATCGGTTGAAAAAAGACGTTGCCCGTGGGACGATACCGGCGTCTCCGGGGGGATATGAGCGCGGCGAAGGACGACATCGGGCAGGCGAGGAGGAGGTTTAGGGCGAGCTACGGCGCGCGCCTCGCGCTCGACGTCATCTTCATCTGGATACTGGTCCGCTTCGGGCAAACCGGTGCCGCGCTCTGGATCGCCGCCGGGCACTTCGCGGTGTCCGCGCTCTGGGCGGCGCTGGTGGAGATCGACGCGGGGATCATCCGCCGCGAGGGGCTGCGCTTTTTCCGCATCGCGATGGACCTCTTCCTCTATACGCTGGCCATCCACCTGACGGGGGGGATCGGTTCCTTCGCCGTGCTCGCCTACCTCGGGATGGTGGCGCTGACGTCGCTTTACACGACCAACCGCTACGGGATCTTCGCGATCGTCGCCTCGCTCGTACTCTATAACGCGATGATCGTCCTCCTCCACCTCGGGGTGCTGACTCCCGTAAACATACTCGCCGCGGGCCGGGCGGTCGCCGGGGGGATACCCTTAGCCTCCGTGCTGCTGTCGAACTTTCTGCTGCTGTTTCTCGCCGTCATCATCAACATCATCGTGCACACGAACTACCGCGACCTGCAAGTCGAGCGGAACGCCCTCAGGGAACGGAACCGAATCATCGAGCTGGAGCTTTCGCTGGCGCGGAAGATACAGGAGAGCATGATACCGGCGCATCTCCCCGGGGGCTATATCAGCTCGCTCTACCGCCCGATGGACAAGGTGGGCGGCGACTTCTTCGACTGCATGGTGCTCCCGGGATCGGACAGGATCGGCATCTTCCTGAGCGACGTGACCGGGCACGGCGTCCCCGCGGCGCTCATCACGTCGATGATCAAGACCGCCATCATCCGCGCGGGGGACCGCATCGCCGATCCCCGGGAACTGCTCTTCTACCTCAACGGGGTGCTGTACAACCAGACCGCCGACAACTTCGTCACCGCCTTCTACGGCATCTACGATCCGGGCGAGCGGTCGATCCTCTTCGCGAACGCGGGGCACCCTTCACCGTGGATAATATCGCGCGAAGCGATAGGCCCCCTGCACGACCTCAGGAGCACGGTCCTCGCCATATACCCGAACGAGCGCCTGCGGGGAAGCCCGCTTTGTTTCGCCAACAGCGAGGCGACGCTGGCGACGGGAAGCAAGCTCCTCCTCTACACGGACGGCCTTCCGGAGACGCGACCCGTCGACGGCAAGGATTTCTTCGGGGAGGGGAGGATGATGGACGTTTTCAGGGAGCTTGCCGCCTCGCCGGGGGAAGTCTTCCTCCCGCGGCTGTGGGAGAGCCTTGTCCGGTACCGGAAAAGCGAATCGTTCGAGGACGACGTGTGCCTCGTTTGCGTGGACGTGTGATGGGATAGCGGTTGATTGTTTTTTCGCGCGTGCGCGGGCGGGATAACGCTCTGCAGTGCGGCGAATTGGATAGATACCCCGTGGAGGAACGACAATGTCCGAAATAATGAAGAAGCTGCTCGCGCCGGTGGACGGCCTCGCCGACAGGATCTGCGCCGTGACCGGGGCGCTCCTGTTCATACAGGTGCCGGTCTTTATCACTCATTACATGCAGCGGCTCGGCGGGCACGTCGACGAGCTCACGCGCGTGGTGAACCAGTACCGCGCGTCCGCGGCGGACAACGGGAAGAGCCTCGAGGAATACGTCCGGCGGTTTCTCTCGTCGAGCGAGGGCGATTTCGTGTCGGCGGGGAAAAACATGCAGTTCAACATCGACCGCCTGGCGGACATCACACAGGCGCTGGAGCACCTGACGACATCAGGCCCGGCGGGAAAGTTCTTTTACTTCATAAAGGACATCGATATCGATATCGCCCGCGCCACGATGAGGAACTTCACGCCGGGGCTGAACATTTCCCTGGAGGGCGCCGTGTACGCGCTCTGCGGGCTTCTCTTCGGGATGCTGGTGTACTTTGCCGTGAAGAAGCTTGCCGCGCTGCTCGGCAGGAAAGTTTTCAGGCGCGGCTCCGACCTCACTTCACGAAATACCGCTTGAACACTTCCATCGCCTCGTACTCCGCCATGCCGAGCAGGTCGTAGAGCGCCGCGGTCGCCTTGTTTCGCGCCTCGGCGCGCTGCCAGAACTCCCGGCTGTCGGGGCCGGGGAAGAGCGGGCGGTCCTTCTGCGACTGGTGCTTGAAGATGGCGCGCCGCTTTTTCTGGAGCTCGGACGGCGCGAGCGGCACCGCCATGGTGGCGTCGGCCAGGTTCCACTCCTGCCACGCGCCGCGGTAGAACCAGACATAGCAGTCCTTCATCCATTCCTCGTTCTTCACGGCGTCCAGCGCGCGCGTGACCGCGTCCAGGCAGACGCGGTGCGTGCCGTGCGGGTCGGTGAGGTCGCCGGCGGCGTACACCTGGTGCGGGCGTATTTCCCGGAGCAGGTGTACGCAGAGCTCGATGTCCTTGTCCGAGAGCTTGCGCTTCTTCACCAGGCCCGTCTGGTAGAACGGCATGTCCAGGAAGTGAACGTTCTTCTCGGGGACGCCCACGAAGCGGCAGGCGGATTTCGCCTCTCCCATGCGGATGAGCGTCTTGACCAGGAGCAGCTCGCGCGGGTCGCCCTGCGCGGGCTTCTTGTGATTCGGGTAGTCCCTGATGCGCTCGTAAAGCTGCTCCGCCTCGGTGCTTCCCCTGCCGAAAGTCTCGGCAATTTCATTCACGAAATCGGTGTACCGCACCGCGTCGTCGTCGAATACCGCGATGTTGCCCGAGGTCTGGTATGCGACGTGCACGTCGTGCCCCTGTTCGCAGAGGCGGATAAGCGTGCCGCCCATGGAGATGACGTCGTCGTCCGGGTGCGGGCTGAAGACGACCACGCGCTTGGGAAACGGTTTCGCGCGCTCGGGGCGGCTGGAGTCGTCGGCGTCGGGCTTCCCGCCGGGCCAGCCGGTGATGGTATGCTGGAGCTCGTTGAAGACGCGGATGTTGATGTTGTAGGCGGGCCCCCTTTCGGCGACCAGGTCGTGCATCCCGTGGTCGGTATAGTCGCGGTCAACGAGCTTGGAGATGGGCTTCTCGACCTTCTGGCAGAGCCACACCACCGCGCGGCGCACCAGGCGCGGATCGCTCCAGTCGCACTCGCCCACCAGCCACGGCGTCTTCACGCGCGTGAGCTCCGCCGACGAGGCGCTGTCCAGGAAGAAGGAGCAGCCGGGGTGGCGCTGGAGGTTGGACGCGGGGATTCCTTCCGTGAGCGGCCCCTCCACGGCTTCGCGGATGATATTCGCCTTGTCCTCGCCCCACGCCATCAGGATGACGCGCCGCGCCTCCATGATGGTGCCGATCCCCATGGTGATGGCGCGCTCCGGCACGTTCTCCTCGCCGTAGAAGTCGCTCGCGGCGTCGGCCTTGGTGATGGAGTCGAGATATATCAGCCTGGTGCGCGACACGGCGGGGGAGCCCGGCTCGTTGAAGCCGATATGCCCCGTGCGGCCGATGCCCAGGATCTGGATGTCGACGCCGCCGGCGCGGCGGATCTTCGCCTCATATTCGGCACAGAACTCGTTGACGCGCTCGCGCGGCACCCTCCCGTCGGGAATGTTGATGTTTCCCGGCTCGATGTCGATCTGTTCGAAGAGGTACTCCTTCATGAAGCGCACGTAGCTTTGCAGGGCGCCCGGCTCCATGGGCCAGTACTCGTCCAGGTTGAAAGTGACCACGTTCCTGAACGACAGGCCCTCCTCGCGGTGCATGCGCACCAGCTCCTCGTAGACCGAGACCGGCGACGAACCGGTCGCCAGCCCGAGGACGCAGGCGCGCCCCTGTGACTGGCGCTCGCGGATGAGCGCGGCGATCTCGCCGGCCGCGTGACGCGACGCGTCGCGGGAGCTTTCGAATATCTTCACCGGAAGCCGTTCGTGCCTGGTTTCCAGCGACGCGTGGGTGTGGTTGGTGTCGTTCATGATGATATCGCTGTATCGGTGATGGTAGTGACGGAAAGCGCACATCGCCGTTCAGTCGCGCAATCGTTTACGCGCTTTCACGGCTTCATATCGCCCGCCGGCGAAACGATTGGTTATCGACCGTAACTGTAATCACGTCAAGCCATTATTGGTGGGAGGATGATATTGTTCCGCACCCGAAGGGCGGCGCCCGCCGCCGTATATCCACCCGGCGGGCGCCATCTTGCTATGAAACCTTTCGCAGGGCGGAGTGGTCACCGCATCCCTCGGTCCTGCTCAGGGCGTCATGGAGGTTCTCCTCCACCTGGCGCCAGTTCACCACGTTCCAGAACGCGGCGATGTAGTCGGGCCTCCGGTTCTGGTATGATAAGTAGTAAGCGTGCTCCCAGACGTCCAGGCCCAGTATGGGGGTGAGCCCTTCCGAAAGGGGACTGTCCTGGTTCGCGGTGGAGTGGACCACCAGCCTGCCTTCTGGGTTGACCGACAGCCACGCCCAGCCGGAACCGAACCGTTTCGCGGCGGAATCGGCGAAGCGCTTCCTGAATTCATCCAGGGAGCCGAAGTCCCGGTTGATAGCGTCGAGGAGCGCACCTTCAGGCGCGCCGTTCCTGTCGGTTCCGAGGACCTTCCAGAAGAGCGAATGGTTGTGGTGACCGCCGCCGTGGTTCCTCACGTCATTCCGGATATCCTCCGGCACCGCGGAAAGGTCTTCCAGCAGGCACTCAAGGGGAACGTCGTAGAGCTCGGGGTGACGGTCCAGGGCTTCGTTCAGCTTCGCCACATAGGCAGCATGGTGTTTCCCGTGGTGTATTTCCATGGTTTTCGCGTCGATGTATGGTTCCAGTGCGTTCAGTCTATATGGTAAATTGGGCACTATATGCTTATTCATGGTCGTTCTCCAGATTATTAGTATTTAATTAATTATTAAAATATAATATCAAACGAAGGGGACGTCAACTTTTTTTGCGGATTACATCGCCAGCATGATGCCGAAATTCGCCGAGTAGCGGACCATCCGGTGCTCTTCGTTCAGGTGGGTGACGAACCGCTGGAACTCGCCGAAGAGGATGACCTGCGGCGCCATCTGGATGCCCACGCCCAGGGCCCACCAGCCGCTGTTGAGGAAGCGCGTCTTGTCCTTGTATTCCAGGCCGTAATCGTACTCCAGCGAGTCCAGTATCGAAAAGCCGATCCGTCCGTACGGGCGCATGGTGGAGCTGATGGTTATCATCACGAGGAAGTCGGGTCCCCAGCAGTTGTCGATTTCGAATTCCGCGTCGGTGCCGTTCGCGTCGTACTCCAGGCGCGCTGCCTGCACCGCGAAACCGAGGCCCGCCATGAACAGGTCGGACTTGACGTTGAGGTGCGCGAATATCCCGTACTGGTAACCCCGGACGCCGTCGAATTCCGTATCGACTATCTCCACGTCGCCGCGGAAGGTGTATCCTCCGAACAGTGCGGCATCGACCATCGCCCGGGCATCGGTGGGCGCAAAGGAGGCCAGCGCAAGCAGCGCCGCGGTCAATAGTAGCATCTTCTTCATGGTTCACCTCGCAGTGGCAGTGTGATATGCGGCTTTCGTGACGATGGTTAGATATATACACGCTCGGGAATATTTCAAGGATTATTTTGTATGATAATTACCGGCGGCATGGAAGGACACTTCTTGACAAAATCGCCCAGTTGCCGCAGCGATATATCCATGCGGCTTGAGCGTTTAATACCGCGCAGCGGGGCAATACCGTTTTGCGCGACAGGAATTATCTCCCGGGAGAATGGCAATGGCTGATGACACAATGTACCTCGGATACGAGCTGACGGGGCCGCGTTCCATCGCGGAAATTCTCGGGCAGAGCGGCATTTCCTGCGTCGCGCGCGACTCCGCGGAGATCGACGCGCTCTTCGATTCGCGTCCCGGCGTCCTGATGCCCGGACGGGACAGCGTGACCGTGGGCTCTTTCGCTAAAGGCGGAAAGGAGCTCTTCTATGCCGAGTTTGGCCTCCAGATCCACGACGGCATGGTGTCGCACGTGAGCTTCCTCTTTGACCACGAGCCGGTCCTGGAGGATCTCCAGTCCTGCGCCGACGACATGGAGGGGATCGTCCTGGCGGCGCTGAAGAAGCACCACGACGCGACGGGAGGGCTCGCCTGAAAGCCGCGTTCGTGATACCTCCCGTCCGGGACTTCTATTTCACGCCCCAGCGCGCGTCGTTCCTGGGACTACGGGCCCTCGCGGAAATCGCCGCGGATCACGGAGTGGAATGCCGCGTCTTCAACGGGACTTCCGGCCGAGGCCGCGCGGCCCCGCTTCCGGATGAAGTATCACACCTCCTGCCGCATCTCGGAACAGAGGGCTTCTTCAAACGGTACTACCGGTTCGGGAAAACTCCGGAGAATCTCGCCGGGGAAGTCGCCGCGTGGGGGCCGGACCATGTCCTTGTCTCCTGCTTCGCGTTCTGCTACGCCGCTGAAGCGATGGAGACGGCCGCGGCGTGCAGAAAGCTGCTGCCCCGTGCGCGTATCACCCTGGGGGGCGCGGGCGTTTCGGCATACCCGGAATACTTCCTTCGCCATTCGCCCGCTGATTACGCGGTTGCCGGCGAAGCCGACGATCGAATAGCCGGTTTCCTCAATGATCCGCTGTCGGTGACTGGTGTTTATTCCCGTGAGGGGGATGATATCATCTCCTCCGGGACAGCGGAACCGCCGCGGGTGTTTTCCCCGGCACTGGCGGTGATGCGCGCGACGAACGGCGTGCAGTACTTCTCCGCGATGCTCACCCGGGGGTGCGCCATGAAGTGCGCATTCTGTTCCTCCCGGCTGCAGGGAGCGGCGTTCCGCAAGGCGCAGCTATCGGCTGTCGACCGGGTGTTTCGGAACCTGGCACGCGTTCCCGGAAGGGTCCACCTGGACATCGAGGACGACACCATCGCGTCGGATTTCGACTACTTGCTTTCGGTGCTGGAGCTTGTGAGGAAGCACGCGGGGGGCGGGGCGACCTTCTCAATGGAAAACGGTGTAGACTACAGGACGCTGGACGGGCATAAGATCCGCACGCTCGCGCGGCAGGGCCTCCGACAGCTCAATATATCGCTCGTATCGCGAAGCGAACCGGTGCTTTCTTACTACGGAAGGACCTCCATGCCGGAGCGGTTCGAGGAGGTGGTGTTCGCGGCGAGGGAATGCGGTATCCCGGTTACGGCGTATATCATCGCGGGACTGAAGGGCGAGCCGGCGGAGTCGGTGCGGGAATGCCTGCGGTATCTGTCATCGCTTCCCGTGCTTGTGGGGATATCGCCCTTTTACCCGGTACCCGGCATCAAGGACTATCAAGAGCGACGTTTCTTCGACAACATCCCGCCGCGCCTCTGCGCGGGCGCGGCGTTTCACTCCTGGCATGACTGCTCCACGGACGAGCTCGTATCGCTATTCCGCGAGGCGCGGCTCCTGAACCTTTCGAAACACGGGACCGTGGCGCGATCGTAAGCGTTAAATTAGCGGGAAATCAGAAAAAAATTCAACATCCTCACGTCGGGAATCGTAGTAACACGCTGAAGGGTATTAATCTTCGGGAGGATGACATGACGACGGATACCACCGTGGTAATGAGGGGGGGGATACAGGCCGCGCTTGAGCGCGGGATCCGGATTTCGGGCCGATCGCGAACGGCGCTTGTTGTGATGGCAATGAAGAGGATGATGGGAAAGAGGGGCGGTTTGGCGCGCGCGTTCCGCTGTATCGAATATCAGGAGAGGGGCTGCGCGTGGCGGCGGGTGCACGTCAGGGTGTATGCCCGTGACCTGGAGTTTTTTTCGGACATGCGGCTGGTTTTTAAAAGGTCGGTTTCGTTGTTGATAGCGATGGCTATAGAAAGGCACCTGGATGAGATTTTAAGGGATGATTGTGCCGATAACTATCCTTTCCCAAGTCGTGTTTTGTATGAGGAGATAGTAAATTCGGTCGTTTGCTGGAAAATATACTGGGGAATCCCCCCAAATCTATAAAAAAACGTCTCCAAAACAAATAGTTGCCCAATGTGCTCCACCGCATTGCGGCCCGCCACGCGGGTACGCCGTTCCCACTTTCTTTTACCCATGTCACCTGTCGTCGGATGTGTAAAGCTTTCCCGGTGTATTTCGACAAAGACAGCTGGCAGTGTGCCGCTCAGAGCCCGCGTATGCTTTCCGGCCGCAGTGCCGCCGCATCTCGCGACGAGAGCACCGCGTCAATGGTTTCTATCATCCTCTTCCTGTCGCGCTGGAGCGTGCCGTTCACCGGCAGGTAGTTCGACGCGTGCACGCCCACGAACTTCAGGTTGTCGATGGTGATGTTTTCAAAGAGTGTCTTCATCTCCTCGAGCGTCTCGAATGGATCGGGCAGGACGAACTCGCCCCGGCGCACGCGCTCGTAAAGGACCGTCCCCGGCACCGGCGTGACCGTGAGCGCCGCGAGGTACTGCGGCCTCATCTCGTTGGTGATGGTTGCCGTCGCGAGCGCGTGTTGCCGCGACGCCTCGCCCCGTCCCGCGAGGCCGAGGAGCACCATCGACGAGAGGTTCATCCCCGCTTCGACGAGGTTCCGCCCGGCGCGGAGCATATCGGCCGCGCCCACGCCCTTGCGCACTTCGCGCAGCAGATCGTCATCGCCGGACTCCACGCCGAGGTATGCCTTGGTGAGGCCGGCCACCCGGAGCGTGCGCAGTTCATCCTCGCTTTTCGACAGGGTGCTCTGCGGCCCCACGTAGCTTCCCACGTGCCTGAGCGACGGGAAGGCGGAGCGGAGTTCCGCGAGTATCGCGAGCAGCGTCCCCGTATCGATTGCGATGGCGTCGCCGTCGCAGAGGAAGACTTTCTCCACGTCGCCCAGTTCCGCGCGCGCCATGCGGATGTCTTCCTTTATCTCATCGAGGCTACGGACGCGGTACTTCTTGTCCTTGTACATGCCGCAGAAAGTGCACTTGTTGTGGGAGCAGCCCACGGTGCACTGCAGGAGATAGCTCGACGCCTCGCTGAACGGGCGGAATATGTTGCCTTCGTAGCGCATGGGTTACCGGGCATTTTTTATCATCCCCCTTTCCGGTCAAGTGTATTTGAAGGATACGGTAATGATGCACGTCGTATTGAAGGCGTGGATACGTATCCGTGCCTTCAATACGACATATTAATCTCTTGACAAATCCGCCGATGCGCGCTGAGAATTCTCCAAAACGCCCCGCCGTGCTGCGGGGCGCCGCCATCCACGGAAAAACTCTCAATCTCGTTGCAGCGGCCTCTACACCGGAATAATCACCGGAACGGGTTCCGCTTTCCCGGGTGGCGTTCCCGTCAATCACAAGGAGGAACCTATGAGCCAGATACCCGAAAACCTTAAATACACGAAAGACCACGAGTGGATCGCCGTCGACGCCGGCGCGCTCAACGGCACCTGCGGCATCACCGACCACGCGCAGGAGATGCTCACCGACATCGTCTTCGTGGAACTGCCAGAGAAGGGTACCGAGGTGGAGAAGGGCGGGCGCGTCGCGGTGGTGGAGTCGGTGAAAGCGGTTTCAGACGTGTACGCGCCCGTGAGCGGCGTCATCACCGAGGTGAACGCCGCGCTGGAGAACTCGCCGGAGCTCATTAACAGCGATCCGTACGGCGAGGGCTGGATATTCAAGATGAGCGTCAAGAACCAGGGTGAGCTCGACGACCTCATGGACGCCGCGGCCTACGAGGCGCACGCGGCCAGCGGGGACTGACCGCGATGGACTACACCGGTATCACCGAACGGGAACTCAGCGAAATGCTCGCGGCCATCGGGGTGAAGGGGATCGACGACCTCTTCGCCGACATCCCGGAGTCCATCAGGCTGAAGGAACTGCTCGACCTGCCGGCGCCGCTTTCGGATATCGAGGTGGAGAAGCTCGTCGCCGGCATGGCCGGGAAAAACTGCATCATGAACTCGTTCCTCGGCGCCGGCGCGTACCGGCACCACGTCCCCGCAGTGGTGGACCAGCTTTCCCTCCGCGGAGAGTTCTTCACGGCCTACACGCCGTACCAGCCCGAGGTGAGCCAGGGGACGCTCACCGCCATCTTCGAATACCAGACCATGATATGCCGGCTCACCGCGCTCGACGTGGCGAACGCGAGCCTTTACGACGGAGCCACCGCGATGGTCGAGGCCGTACTCATGTCGCTCCGTTCGGGCGATAAAAACCGCGTGGCGGTGAGCGACGCCGTCCACCCGCACTACCGAGACGCGCTCCGCACCTACCTCTGGGCGAACGGCGTGGAGCTTGTCGAGATTTCATCCAGCGGCGGGACCACGCCCGCGTCGGCTGCGTTCGATGACGGCACCGCGGCGCTGGTGGTGCAGAGCCCGAACTTCTTCGGCTGCATTGAGGACGTGGCGGCGCTGGCCGAGAAGGCGCGCGCGGCAAAGGCGCACATAATCCAGGTCATTGCCGAGCCGCTCTCGCTCGGGCTCCTGAAAAAACCGGGGGAGATGGGCGTGGACATCGCCTGCGGCGAAGCGCAGAGCTTCGGCAACTACCCGGGCTTCGGCGGGCCGATGCTCGGCTTCATGGCCGCGAAGCCGGAGTTCATGCGCCGCATGCCCGGCCGCCTGGTGGGCCGCACCGCCGACGAGGAGGGCCGCGAGGCCTACGTGCTCACCCTGCAGACACGGGAGCAGCACATCCGCCGCGAGCGCGCCACGTCGAACATCTGCACCAACCAGGGGCTCTGCGCCCTGCGCGCCGTCATCTACCTCTCGATGTTGGGAAACCGCATCCGCGACCTCGCCGCGCTCAACCACCGGCTCGCCGCGTGGCTGAAGCACCGCCTGGAGGAGAAGGGATTTACCGGCGCGTTCGCAGCGCCGTACTTCAACGAGTTCGTCGTCCGCCTCGAGGGCGCGAAACGGATCTGCGACCGGCTCCGCGGCGACGGCATCCAGGTCGGCCTACCGCTGGAGGAGTACTATCCCGTCATGAAGGACTGCCTGCTCGTCTGCACGACGGAGATGAACACCCCGGAGGAGATCGACCGCCTCATCGGGGTGATAGAGGGGGTGATGTGAGATGGCCACCATCTTCGACAGGAGCTGCAGCGGAAAGAGCGCTTTTCCGGTGCCGTTGTACGATATACCGGATCTCGATCCGATCCCCGCGGATCTTCTCAGTGGGAGCACGGGACTCGTCGAGGTGGACGAGGTGGACGTGGTGCGGCACTACACGAACCTCTCCCGCATGAACTACAGCGTCGATACGCAGATGTACCCGCTGGGAAGCTGCACCATGAAGTACAACCCGAAGATGAACGAGCGGCTCGCAGCGCTCCCCGGCTTCACCGAC
>JAGODF010000063.1 GCA_017998375.1 Spirochaetota bacterium | reverse complement strand
ACCGAGGCGCCGGACCGCGACGAGACCATCATGATCAACCGCATGGAGAAGGTCTCGCCTCTCTCCGACAACATGGTGATAGACGGATTCCGCACCATCTACGATCTGAAAAAGACGCTCCCCCGCGAGCTCGCCTGGGACGACGACATCTTCAATATCAAGCTCCTGACGCGCTCGCTCCTGGTCCAGCGCTTCTACGAGACCGAGGCCGACAAGTTCAAGCCCGTTTCCACCCTGCGCGACGAGTCCGGGAAGGACGCGAACAAGTTCGAGCAGAAGTTCTACCTGCTCCTCGACAGCTCCAAGTCGATGGATTTCAAGATGCGCTTTTTCTTCTCCAAATGCATCGTCGCGGAATTCCTGCGCCGCAAGTTCAACAGCAAGGCGAAGATCTTCTATCGTCCCTTCGATTCGACGGTGGGCAAGCTCTTCAAGCTGGAGAAGAAGGAGGATTTTCCCAGCCTCATCGAGGAGATCCTCTACACGACCACGGGCGGCGTGAGCACCAACCTCCAGGAGGCGGTCTTCCAGGCCGTGAGCGACATCAACTTCGACAAGGAGATGCTCAACTCGGAGATACTCGTGGTGACCGACGGCATAAGCCGCGTGAACAAGTTCCTCATGCGCGAGAAGCTGGGCGATATCAAGCTCAACGTCCTGAAGATCGGGGGCGACCTGGTGGAAGGGAACTTCTTCGACATGCAGGAGATAATGAGCACCAACAAAATTGACTTCGACCCGCACTCCATCAACATGACCGAGGTGCGGAAGAAGATGTCGAAGCAGGGCGCGGACGAGTCCTCCCTCACCATGACGGAGCGCCGCGCCTACCGGTTCATGCTCAACTACTCCGAGCAAGTGTTCAAGGACCTGCGCGATGTCTGCAACCGCTTCGTCGAGATCCCGGACCTGGAGCCGTCGAGGCTCTTCAAACTTACCGACGAGACCCTGGATTTCATCGAGACCAACGTGGACGAGTTTTCCCGGATGAGCGCAGTGGAGGGGAGCATCGAGGATCTAACGCGCCTCTACAAGAAGGCTTACTTCCTGAGCGAGTACATCGAGATGCTCATGGATTTCGGTGACAACGCCGGCAACCCGATCCTCCTCAAGGCGTACGAGAGGCTCAAGAAGGTGCGGCAGAAGCTGCTGGAGGACCCGGGGCTGTACCTCGTCATCACCCGCGCCAAGGCCTTCGACGAGGACAAAAAGACGATGAAGCTCTCCCGCAAGGAAGCGCGCAAGCGGATGAAGGAGATGAAGTTCCAGCAGAAGAACCTGTCGCGCAGCGAGATGAAAAAGGCGCAGCTGCTCATGACCATGGACGTGGGCGAGGGCAGCATGGGGCAGTTCTTCATGCTGCTCGTCATCAAGCTCTGGGAGTTCCTCAAGAAGGTCTTCAGCTGGATCGTGCGGCGCGAGAAGGCGAAACGCGCCGGCGGCGGGGACGGGGAGTAGGGGGGCGCCAAGACGCAGAGGGGTGTTCGCGACACACCTGCCCCGACTGCGGTACCGTCCTCATTGTCTCCTTCACCTGCAAGTCGCGATTGTGCCTTTCATGTTACAGAAAGAAAATATTCGGCTGGTCGATCCATCTCTCATACATCATGAATCCGGGGTTCGGCTCTTTTCGAAGCTGCGCCTCGGGCTCCGGGAAACTTGCCTCATGGCATGAGGGGGCTCCCTACTTTCTTTTGCGGAAAAGACATTATGGAAGCGCTGGTCCTCCTAATTTAATCGTGGATTGGTTACCACATGATGAGTAAACTCATCAACAAAACGATTAGGAGGAGCCAGCATGAATAATAACGCATATGTTGCCTTGGATGTCCACAAAAATACAATTGTTGCGGCGATATCGCCAAAGGCTGGTGAGAGTACCATACTTGGCGATTATACTAACTCGAAATCCGGGCTGAAGCAACTCTTAAGCCGGTTGAGTAAACTTTCAAGTGATTATGAAGAAATAAGAATATGTTATGAGGCAGGCCCCTGTGGCTATGAAGTAAAACGGATTTTGGAGAAAAATAAATATCCATGTGAGATTATAGCACCATCGCTCATACCGCAAAGAGCGGGAGATCGCATTAAGACAGATAAGCGAGATGCCCTCAAGCTTGCGCGGTTATACAGAGCGGGTGAGTTGACGGCGATAGCGGTACCGACGGAACTTCAGGAATCCGTAAGGGACTTAGTGAGATGCCGGGAAGATATTTCAAGGGCACTCCTGGCCGCGCGTCAGAAAGCTAACCATTTTCTTATTCGTCATGGATGCTTTTATGAAGGAAGGAATTGGACAAAAGGGTATTTTGCCTGGATGAAAGGGATTGAATTCGAAAACAGGTATCTTAAAGAAACATTAAACCAGTACATCACCCATATAGAACATTTATATTTTCAGCTTGAAGATATTGATCGAGAAATGGCGAAAATCGCAGAGAGCGATGAGTACAAAACAAAAGTTGACGCACTCAAGGCATATCGAGGCATAAACACGCTATCGGCAATGGTTCTTATTACTGAAGTTGTCTCGTTCAGGCGTTTCGGCAAGGCAAGGGAGCTCATGTCGTATATTGGGATCGTACCGAGCGAATATTCAAGCGGCGGTACGATAAAAAAAGGGGCTCTGACAAAATGCGGGAACAAACGTGTTCGCAGGATACTAGTCGAAGCGGCGTGGCACAATCGTCATGATGCTAAAGTCACATATCCCATGAAGGTCAATCTGAAAAAAATTGATGCGGAGTTGCGCAATCCGCCTCTAAAAGCTCTTAAGCGACTGAACAAGAGATACTATCACCTCATCTTTGCGGGCAAGCCGAAATCCAAGGCTGCAGCCGCAGTTGCGCGTGAACTGGCGGGTTTCATATGGCATTCGATGGTAATTGTTGAATCACGTTTGTGTAATAACTAGGCCGCTAAACACGTTGAGATAGATTTGCGCGGAGGAGGACAGGAGAAGTATATTCAACGAGTTCGATTGGGAAATTCTAGATACTTTCATGGTGGCAGGTGTACTATCCTGATCCACGGGCAAAAGAGATAGATTTCCCCGACGAATCAATGTCATGCGGCACCCAACCCGCGAATATCAGAATGATTCATCGTCGAAGCATCTCGTGAATATTTACTTGACCTGCGCTTCCATATCAGAAAGTAGCAAAGAAAGCCGCGCCTCAATCGCCGTCGAGGCTGAACTTTCTTCATCTGCCTGACTCGCTCTGCAAGGGCCGGTGGAAGACATCCGTGTCTGCACCGGCCCTCCCTCGACCTCGTGTCTCGGGTCTTTTTTTTCCGTTCTCTGCGACCTCCGCGTCTCCGCGTGAGATAATGCCGTTACTTTTCCCCTCAGTGCCTCTGTGGTTGCCTTTTCCGTTCTACGCACGAGACTCTGTAATCGCATGGCGAGTGCGGCGAAGATGCTCTTCTTCCTGCCGAAAAAGCACCAGAAGATGATCCGCTATTACGGTTTGTACGCGCACGGGGCACGGGAGAAACAGAAAAAAGATCACCAACGCCACCTGGAAGGCGGCGGTTGAGCACTGTTTCAACAAAAATCCCGAAAAATGCCCGGATTGCGGGGCTGAAATGAATCCTTCGGTGGTATATGGTTGCAATGCGGAGCAGGTGTGGTATAGGATGAGGAAAGAATACTGCCTTTATAAAGGATATTTCCGGCCAATGAAGCGGGGACCGTGAGAATCACAAAAATCGTTTGGTGGCTGAAAGGAAAAATATTGACTTTGCACAACTGTTTTGCATATAATATGAAACAGTTGATGTACGCGTATCCATAGGGCATGAATATGCCGCGATTTTGGGCGGCGCAAATTTTAAGGGCCCCTGTTAAGGGGCTTTTTGCCGGGTGCAGTGACCGTTTTCCCGAAGTGCGCTTCTCATAAAAGAGCTTATGTCAGCAGGGACCGTGCTCCGGGAGGAGAGAAAATTCCTGGATATTTATTTATGGACATTTTTCACTACACATGGGAATTGTGATAATCGTTGTAGTTCTCCTGCTACACAATGAGCGGATAGTAAATCCGTCTCGCGGATTAGACCAAATCTACAATGGTGTATTCATGAAAAAGAAGGATGATCACCTTCGTTACGGCAACAGCTTCTTCGGTGTATCTGGCGCCGACGCGAAACGCATCCTCGCCTTGCTCCAAAAAACCGTTCCCGGAAAAACCTCACCCGCTGCAGTGCGAAATGAAATACTGGGGCTGCTGCCCGCGTTGCAACGATCAGCCATCCTGCCATCCTGGCTTTTGCTTGAAGAGCCCGTAACCGTGCCGCAGTCCATCGTGCACCTGGCCGAGCCACTGTTTAGTGGGAGCTTTCAGGACGAGGACGAATTCTACAGCAGCGATCCACCGGAAACCCAGCTGGTGCTCGACGAGTTTGGAAACGCGAAGCGGTTTCCCGGCGCTTCCTCGGATATCGATAATGATCAGTGGGCCACTACCATCACCGCCCGCGACATCCCGGACATTCGCTGTTACAACTTCGGGGTCATGCTCACTGGTATCACCTGGTTTGAAAATCCTCCACACACTCTGGCCGCCCTCCATTCCCTCATGAAGAAATTGGCCACGGTCTATGAAGGCGAGATGCTGGAATATGAAGCGAAGGATATCGACGCTCCGTCGAAAAAGAAAGCCTCATCTGGCAAAAACGCGATCCCGGCGGAACCCCTGCCTCCCGGCCGAGAGGGGGAAATACTCGCGCTGCTAAAGAAATACACGATCTTTCGCGGCAGGAATGAAGACTCCGTGGAAGCGCTCTACCAGGAGGCCCTCACCCTCCCCTCCTGCGAGCACATCCTCTCCTTCGTTCTCGACGTGTATCGCCACGAGAGTACCAAAAAAAAATTCATAACCTGTCCCGGCACCGGTCGATTCCTGGCGGCCCTCGTGGACCAAGGAGCGGGAGAACGCATCGAGGCCCTGGTACGCGAGGTACCCAATCGGGTAACCATGTATCTCATCGATGCCCTAGTGGTCTTTACTCCCAAGGAGCGAGTGGAGTTGCGCAGGCGCTATTATCAACTGCTCTTGGAATTCGCAGATTCACAATCCATACCTGAGGACGCGCGCAAGGAAGCTCGCTATCACGCCGATACTATCGCCAAGTTTACACCGGTGTAAGTTGGTTTCACAACTGGAATCGAGTTTGAAAAGCAGTAAATTTTAAGGGGCCCGTCAAGCGGATTTTCACCGAAGGCGGAGGCCGTTATCCCGAAGTGGAGCTTCTCATAAAAGGTGATATGTCGAGGAACTCGCTCCGATATGGGGCACACTTTCCTAGATATTGAGTTGCCAATAAACAAAAAATCCCGCCGATCGGCGGGATTTTCGTGTTCCGGGTGCCGGGATGTCCTAAAGCTTCTCCTTCTCGTACCACCGGATCGCCTCCAGGAGTATCTCGATGTTGTCCTTCGAGGGATTCCAGCTCAGTTCCTTCTTCGCCTGGTCGCAGTCGAGGACGAAGTTCGAGGTAAGGAACATCACGTGCTCCTTGCGCAGGTAGTTGATCTTCAGGGGCTTGAGCAGCACCGAGGAAATCTTCGCGAAGGAGGGCGATATGTGCTTGATCTGGCAGTCGAGCCTGGCCTTCTCCTTCACCTTCACCAGCTGCTCCATCTGAGTGGGCACGTCGTCGGAGCCCAGGTTGTAGATTTTGCCGCGCGTCTCGTGGAGCTTCGTTGCCGTGAGCATCGCGTCCACCACGTCGGAGGGGTGCACCAGCTGGAAGCGCGTGTTGCCGTCTCCGGCGATGTAGAGCCGGTTCGCGTCCCCCACCGCCATCGCCATGTAGAGGATAACCAGGATGAGCGGGTCCTCAATGCCGGCGCCGCCCACGATGGTGGGCCGGAATATGGTGATGTCCATGTTGTCGGTCTCAACGGCGCGGACGCATAGTTTCTCCGCCTTGAGCTTGTCCTTTCCGTAGGGCGTAACCGGCTTCTTCGCGTCGTCTTCCTTGATGAGCATGGTCTTCCGGTTGCCGTAGACCTCCGCGGTGGAGAGGAAGATGATTTTTTTGACGTCGTTCTCTTTCGCGGCCTTGAGGATGTTCTCCGTGCCGCGGATGTTGACCTTCTTCATGCGGCGGCGCCCGTCGTGGACCGGGCTCTCGATATCTTTAAAATGGAACACGGTCTTCACTCCCTCGCAGGCTGACAGGAGGAGCTCCTCGTCGAGGACGCTTCCCTGGAGGAAATCAACGCTCTCGGGGAGGCCCTTTTCCCTCCAGGTGTCGATAGCCCGCACCTGGACGCCGTCGGCAAGAAGTCGCCGGACGAGGGTGTTGCCCACGAGGCTGTTGCAGCCGGTAACGAGAACCATGATGACCTCCCGAATTTCGAATCGCGATGGGTAAGTATCCCGGCCGCTCGGCTTTTCGTCAAGAATATTTGGTGAGTGGCCGCATTACAGCCTGGAATGCGGAAGCAGAAAAATCCTGCGCCAGGTGGCAGGCCATATCACGCCCTCGAGGCGCCCGGTAATTGATGACATCTCCGCGGTTACGGGCTCCCGGAGCGATGCCCGGTTGTCGAACGCTATCATCACGCTGCCCTTTGGGACCGTTGCCGCGGGTATATCCTTCCAGTCCCGATCGCTCTTTTCGGGCGGTTGAATCACGGGATACCTGCGGTTGCCGTTGACTTCGTAAAACACGCTCTCCGCGTCGGCCGTTCCGAACCGCGCGAGCTCCGGGTCGTTGTAGATGCCCAGGGAAAGCGGAACGCCGTTCACAGCCATCCGCCCCTTCGCGCGCTCCACCCTGTCGTCGGCCACCGCGATTATCCTCCCGAACGTCATGGTGCCCCGTTCCCGGAACACCACGGCATCTCCCGGCTTCCACCCCGCTCCCGGCGGAAAACCCAGTAGCGCGATCTCCCCGGGCTGGAACGACGGAGCCATCGAGTCGCCGGGGACTGCGATGAGCGAATAGAATGAAAGGGAGAAGAACAGCGCGCCGGCAAGAAGCGAAAACACCGGCAGGGCGAAGAGCGCATAGCCCCAGGCGGAGTTGTATCTCTTCAGGGTCCTGTCCGGTTTTCCCCTGGCGGAAAGAAAGACGTCGGCATGACAGGCGAGGAGGATGATGATATACGCCGCCGCGGGAAGAAGGGCGCGGTGCAGCGAAGGTTCGCCTTCGCGCAGGACCAGCCCCATGGGCACCAGGAGGGCCGAGAGCACCAGCGACGCGGCGAAAACGGTGCCCCGGGAGAGGCGGCCGCAGTACATCTGGCCCAGACCGGGGGCGGCCAGCGAGGCCAGGAGGGCCGCCGTGGCGCTTCGCGTCGATCGCTGTGCCGATTGTATCAGGTTGCTTTTCATCGCGTTTCCGGGAGGCGCATCACAGGAACGACTCGATGAAGTCCCGCACCTCGTCCTTACCCCTGATGACGCCGAAGTGCCCCTCGCAGAGTATGTCCGCGTCCAGCGACATCAGGTACTCCAGTGAGCGCTCGTAATCGCCGCGGACCGAGCGGAGGGCGTCGTTCAGCGGACCGTGGACGTCCTGCCCGAAGAGCACCAGGAGGCCTCCCGACAACACGGTGATGACGGATGAGCCGGGGGAATGGCCGGGTGTGTGGTGCATGGTGAGGGTGAGCGAGCCCACGGGGAAATCCGCGCGGGTGTCCTCCACCTTTTCATCCACCGAGAGCGGTTCCATCCAGGCGCCGTACCAGCTCGCCGCGGTCACCTCGGAATCGCCCGATTCCAGGAACTCGGCGTCCAGGGCGTGGGCCACGATCCGGCAGCCGGTGGCGTCCTTCACGGCCTGCGCCCCGCCCGTGTGGTCGTAGTGGCAGTGGGTGAGGAAGAGGTACTTGATCGAGGAAAGATCGGTGCCCGTTTCGCGGATGTTTTTCACCATGTGCTCGAATCCGCGCCCAGTGCCCGCGTCGATGAGCGCCGCTTCACGGCCGTCGCGGACCAGGTACGCCGCGGCGTCGGCGGGATGCGATTCCGCGGAGCCCCCCACCTGGTATATGTGCGGCGTGATGGACATGGCTTACGAGGTTGAGAGCGCCTTCCGGCGCGCTGTGAGCTCCCGCGTCAGGACTTCGCGCACCCGGTCCACGTCGGGCGGCAGGCTCACGGGCATGTTCGCGTGGCGGCTCTTCACGCCTGCCAGGGTCCCCTCGTGGTAGCCTATCTTGAACTCGGAGAACTTCAGTCCGTGGGCGGTGGAAATGACGATGGTGCGGTCGTTTTTCGACAGCGTTCCGTTCTCGATCAGCTTGATGAGGGCCGCCAGCGCGACGCCGGTGTGTGGGCACGAGTAGAGTCCCGTGCGGTCCGAGAGCGCCGACGCGTTGGCGAGCTCGTCCTCGCTTGCCTGCTCCACGATGCCGTCGAATTCCTTCAGCGCCTTGATGGCCTTCCGGAACGACACGGGATCGCCTATCTGTATCGCCGAGGCGAGGGTCTTGCCCGGGGTGATGGGCTCGAAGTCCCGGAAGCCGGTGAGGTAGGAGCGGTAGAGTGGATTCGCCTTCTCGGCCTGGGCCAGGACGATGCGCGGCTTCTTTTTGATGAGGCCCAGTTCCAGCATCATGCTGAAGCCGTTTCCCAGCGCGGACACGTTGCCCAGGTTCCCGCCGGGTATGATAATGACGTCGGGCACGTCCCAGTCGAACTGCTGGACGATCTCCACGGAGATCGTCTTCTGTCCCTCGATGCGGAGCGAGTTCATGGAGTTGGCGAGGTAGATGGTATTGTCCTTCGTGATCTCCTGGACGATTTTCATGCAGCCGTCGAAGTCGGTGTCCAGTGAGAGCACGATGGAGCCGTTGGACATGGGCTGCACCAGTTGCGCCGTCGATATCTTGTTGCTGGGGAGGAAGACGATGGACGGGATGCCGGCGTAGGCGCAGTAAGCGGCCAGCGCCGCCGACGTGTCGCCGGTGGAGGCGCAGGCCACCGCGTCGATCTTCTTCCCGCGGCCTATCATCTCGTTCACCATGGAAACCAGGACCGTCATGCCCAGGTCCTTGAAGGAGCCGGTGTGGCTGTTGCCGCACATCTTCACCCAGAGGTCCTTCATGCCGAGGATATTCCCCAGGCGCTTCGCCCAGAACAGGTTGGAGTTTCCCTCGAACATCGAGACGATGTTCTCGTTGTCCACGGCGGGGCAGACCCATTCCTTCTTGCCCCAGACGCCGCTCCCGTAGGGCCAGGCGGTGTTGCCCGCGCGCCGGTCGAAGAGGTCGCGCCACTCCTCCGGCGTCTTCTCGCGCAGGCGGTCCATGTCGTGGTGGACTTCCAGGAGGTTCCCGCATTTCCTGCAGCGGTAGACTATCTCGTCCAGGGGATAGGTTTCTCCGCACCCCCCGATGCAGCGGAACTCGGCATGGTAGTTTGTCTCAGGCATTCTGCCCTCCGGTTTTCTCTGGATCTTCCACGCGTATGAGCGTCACCGGCCCGTCGACGAAATCGAAGGCGTCTATCTCCTTCACCGCCTTCAGCATGCCCTCCTCTGTCGCCATGTGGGTCATGAACAGGAGCGGGACGTATTCGGTGTCCACCTCCTTCTGGATGACCGAGGAGAGTGAGATGCCGTGCTGTCCCAGGGTGCCGGAAATCCTGGCGAGGATCCCGGGCTGGTCCTTCGTGCGGATGCGCATGTAGTAGCGGGAAAGCCTCTTTCCCGGCGGAAGATAGCGCGCGTCCTCGCCGGCCGCGATCACGGGGCCCGGCGAGTCGCCCGATGCTATCTGCACGACGTCTCCCACCACGGCCGATGCCGTGGGAAGGCTCCCGGCGCCCTTGCCGGTGAGCGTCACGGGGCCGGTCATATCGCCCACGAACATGATGGCGTTGAACTCGTTCCGCACGCCGGCCAGCGGATGCGTGTGATGGATCATGGCGGGATGCACGCGGATATCGACCTCGTCCCCCACCAGCTTGCTGATGCCCAGGAGCTTGATCACGTATCCCATCTCCCTGGCGAAGAGAATGTCCAGGTCGCTGATGCGGGTGATTCCCTCGATGGAGATTTTTCCGTAGTCGATGCGCCTGTTGTAGGCCAGCATGGAGACGATGGAGATCTTGTGCGCCGCGTCGAAGCCCCCCACGTCGAAGGTGGGGTCGGCCTCGGCGAAACCCAGGCGCTGGGCCTCCGCCAGCGCCGCCTTGAAGGAGAGGCCGCCTTCCTCCATCTTGGTGAGGATGAAGTTCGTGGTCCCGTTCAGTATTCCCGAGATGGACTGGACGCGGTTTCCCGCCAGGCCCTTCCGGAGCGATACGATGCAGGGGATGCCGCCGCCCACGGAGGCCTCGAAGCCCACCTGGCGGCCGGACTTCTCCGATGCCTCGAAAATCTCCCGGCCCTGCTCCGCCAGGAGCTTCTTGTTCGCCGTGACCACGTGCTTGCCCGCCGCGAGCGCCGCCAGGATGATGCTCTTCGCCGGCTCGATGCCGCCTATGAGCTCCACCACCACGTCTATCTCCGGGTCGCCCGTGACCTCCTTCCAGTTCTTCGTGTAGGCGACGCCGGGAGTCCGCTCCTTCAGCGAATCCACGGCGAGGTCGCATACCGTTTTCAGGCGCGCTTCCACGCCGGTGCGGCGGGCGATGACGGCGCCGTTCTGTTCCAGCAGGCGCGCCACGCCGCTCCCGACCGTTCCCAGTCCCACGAGTCCTATGTTGATTTTCGATGGCATTGTGATATCTCCCTCTGCGTGAAACCGCGCGCGGGGACGCCCGCGCGGGCACCCTATTCGGTTCCGCGGAGGGCTTTTTGTCAAATTATATTTTCGTTATGGTGCCGCGACGGGGAGGCGGATGATGAAAGTGGTGCCGATCTCGTGGACCGATTCCACCTCCATCGTCCCCCCGTGGTTGTTGGTGATGATGAAGTAGGAGACCGAGAGCCCCAGGCCCGTGCCCAGGCCAAGGTCCTTGGTGGTGAAAAACGGCTCGAAGATCCGCTTCCTGGTCTCGGCGTCCATGCCGATGCCGTTGTCCTCGACCTCCATGCGCACCATCCCGTCGTCGCGCCGGAGCCGGAGGATGATGCGCGGCGATCCCCCACCGTAGTTTTTCTGGCTGATGGCGAAGGCCGCGTTTTTCAGGACGTTCAGGAGCACCTGCTGGATCTCCATCTTCACGCAGGAAATCTGCGGGAGGCCCTGTTCGAACTCGCGGACGATGTCGATATGCCGGAAATCGTACTTCTTCCGGAGGTCGTAGTCGTTGGAGGCGAGGTCCAGGGACTTCTCCAGCAGGTCGGCCAGGTCCGTGGAGGACTTGCGCGATTCGCTCTTCCTGCTGAAGCTCAGCATGTTCTCCACGATGCCGGAGGCACGTCCCCCCATCTCGAGTATTCCCTGGAGAATGTTGATGATGCCGCGCTTCTCCATGTAATCGATGATCTTTTCGATTTCGACGCCGCTTTGGGCGGCGAACTCACGGTTCTTCGCCAGGGACGGCGAGAGGCGGCGGATGATGTTCTGGGAGCCCATGATGATGCCCCCCAGCGGGTTGTTGATCTCGTGGGCCATGCCGGCGGCCAGGCCCCCCAGCGAGACCATCTTCTCCGTCTGGATTATCATCTCCTCCATGCGGAGGCGCGCCGTCACGTCGTCCAGGCGTATCACCGCGCCCTCGATGCCCTCGGCGACCAGGGGATACACCATGGCCTCGTAGTGGCGCACCTCGCTGCCCCGGGTGAGTATCATCCGCTCGGGCCTGAGGGGCGAGCGTCCGGCGATCGCTTCTCGCACCTTCTCCGCATGGCCGCGCAGGGCCGGGAACGCCTCGGCGAGGTCCTTTCCCGCGGCTTCCGCCTCGGGGATGCCGGCTCTCTCTTCCGCGAGACTGTTCCAATAAATCACTTTGCCTTCAGTGTCGACGCCGATCAATATCGACGGCATGGAGTCGATCATATTCTTCAGCAGCAGCCGCACGCGCGCGAGCTCGCTCTGGCTTTCGCGCTCCGCCGTGATGTCGCGGAAGACGAGGACCGCGCCTATCAGCGTGTTCTCGCGGTCGCGGATGGGGGCGCCCCGTTCCGAGATTATCCTCCTGGCGCCGTCGCGGGATACGAGGACCGCGACGTGGGAGTGCCCTTCGGGAAG
The DNA here is from genome assembly GCA_017998375.1 of Spirochaetota bacterium. Lineage (GTDB taxonomy): Bacteria > Spirochaetota > UBA4802 > UBA4802 > JAGODF01 > JAGODF01. Next base: position 3,682 of record JAGODF010000063.1, on the reverse strand, counting down.
TCCTTCCCCCGTTATCATCTCCACTGAGTTGGGGCAGGGGAGCCGCGTGGACTCGTCCAGGGTGGTGTACACCATGTTGATGTTCTCGCCGATGGCGTCGGGAAAACTCCAGCCCGTCATCGCCTGGGCCACGCTGTTGATGATGGTGATGTTCCCGTCCATGTCGGTGGCGATGACCCCGTCGCCGATGCTTCCGAGGGTGATAAGAAGGCGCTCCTTTTCCTGGAGGAGCGCCAGGCGGTTGCGGCGGCTTTCCGAGATATCGAGGATCGTCCCTATCACCGCCGGCGCGCCGCCTATCTCCATTCCCGTGCCGCGGCTCTCGATGTGTATGATGGAACCGTCCTTCCGCCGGCCGCGGTAGGTGTAGCGCACGTCCTGCGCCGCGGCCTCGCGCATCCTGATGGTCTCCGCGACCGTTGCGCGGTCCTCTTCGTACACCAGATCCAGAGGGGACGGGAGCGACAGGATCTCGTCGACAGCGTGCCCGAATATATCGGCGAACTTGGGATTGACGTAGACGAAGCGCCCGTCCTGTATCACGTAGATCCCCGCCAGTGACTGCTCCACCAGTCCCCGGAAGCGCGCCTCCGCGAAGCGGAGCGCGTCCTCGGCTATCGCCCTTTCCTGGTTCGCGAGCTTTATCGACTGCACCATGCCGTTGAAGGAGCGGGAGAGGAATCCGATCTCGTCCTCCACGCGGACCGGTATCACCACGTCGAGTTTTCCCGCCCCCACCTGCTCGAGGCCGCGCACCAGGGTGATAAGGGGCCTGGACAGGGAGCTCCGCATGAAGACGGGGAATCCCGCGATCACCGTGGCCATGATCCCGAACAGGAGCAGGTAGTTCATCGCGGCGGGTGAATGGATCGCGCGCCGGTAGGCGGTGTAGGAGAAACCGATTTCATGCATGACGCCACCGGGCGCGGAGGCGAGGTACGCGTTGTAGTGTGTCGGACCGGCGCCTTCCCGGATGAAGCGCGCGCCCGGAGCCGGCGGGGGCGTCAGCATGGCGAGGATATCGTTTTTCAGCGTGGTGTCTCCGGTATCCGCCGCGGAGAGCCGCGCGCGGATCGCTTCCGCGAAGGGGGCGAACTCCGCGGGGGCCCCGTCGAGATACTTCTCCAGGCTTGCCCTGAAGCCGGCGGCGGGCATCGTCAGAATCCTGTAGCGGTAATGGGACACCAGGCCGCGCGCGTCGCGCAGGTGCCGCCTCAACTCTTCCGCGGTCACCGGCGCGGAGCCCGGGCGCGACGCGATGAAGCGCTCCAGGGAAAGCATGAACCCGGCGAAGTCCCGGTTCGCGCCGCGGAGGATATCGATCATCCTCCCCCTTCCTCCGGCGCCTGCGGAAAGCAGCGATTCGAGGAGAAGGGCGCTTTCATACTGACTGGAGAGGTTCTCGGAGGGCGGTGCCGCGCCGATACGCGTGAAAATAGTGACGGGCGCGCTCCCCCTCCTGTGCGTGATGATATAGTCGCAGTCCCGGGGGCGGAACGACGGGTCCGAGAGGAAGCGTTCGATTTCACCCGCCCGGAGCGCGTCGTAGTGGTCGCTGTGATCCATCCCGGTGACGTGGCCCATCACCATCAGCGCCACCAGGAACGTCACCAGGCTTATGCCCGTGACGCGCGCCAGGAGGGGCGTGCGGTCCGTGGTGAAGCTGACGTAGAACATGAGCGTGATGAACCATCCCACGACTGTGACCATCGCGTAGGTGATGATGAAAATCTCGACGTTCAGCGAGCCCTGGCGCGCCATGCTGTTGGCGGCGCCAGGGACGACGGTGACCGCGATGAAGGCGGCCAGCATGTAGAGCACCTTCCAGCGGTCCCTCCCTCGGGTGACCGCGATCCTCCAGGCCCCCGCGGCGATGACGAGGAATATGTAGGCGGATATCAGGACGGCGTTCAGGGCGGCAAACCGCGACTCCTGGACGTCCCAGATCTCGGCGTCGGGGCGGAATATCCGGTCGTAGCCGTACGACGCGTAGATCCAGAACGCCCCGTCGGCCAGGGCTATAGCGACGAATATCCAGGTGATCCACGCGCATGCCCGCGGCCGGATCTCGTGTGGGAAGTGGAAGAAGAAGCGCGTCAGGAAAACGAGCCCCAACAGGACCGGTGTCACCGTGAGCCAGCGGTGCAGGGCCGCCGCGGGGTGATAGAGCACGAAGGCGATGGTGAATGCCACGCTGGTGAAGGAGATAGAGATGAACGCGGCGGCGAGGTCCGCCGTCGCCCTTGATTTCTTTTTCAGGGAGAAGAGAAAGGCGCCCGACAGGATGGTGAACGCGGCCGCGATCGTGGTGATGAACGACGGGTGCGTCAGGTATATCCTGCCGAGCGGTTCCATTTCATTTCGAATCCAGCTTGTAGACGTCGTCCTTGTTCTTCGACGGATTTTTCATGAAATCGTTGCAGCGGTCGACGAACTTGAGGCTCGGACCGTCGTTCGGATCGATTTTAAGCGCGGCCTTGAAAAAGTTCCTCGCCTTTGCCCATTCCCTGCTTGCGAACAGGTTGTAGCCTTCGATGTAGATCTGGAGCATGTCCATCGTGTCCTGGGGAATGTCCCCTTTCCGGGCGATGAGTTCGTACACCGCGATGGGCTCCTCCTTTCCCACCACGCGGATTTTTCCCAGCGGGCGCACCACGACGCCGTCCTTCACCTCGCGGTAGACGTTCTCGCTTATCATGATGGAGGTGCCGAACTGCTTGTTGGCTCCCTCCAGGCGGGATGCCAGGTTCACGGAATCCCCCATCACCGTGTAGTCCATGCGCGTCCTGGAGCCCATGTTTCCCACGACCGCCTCGCCGCAGTTGAGCCCTATGCGCACGAAAAGCTCGTCCTTTCCCTGCTGGCGCCAGGCGGCGCGCATCTCCCGCAGCCGCGCCTGCATGTCGATCGCCGCGAAGCATGCGCGCGTGGCGTGGTCCTGCTGCGCCTGCGGAGCCCCGAAGAATGCCATGATGGCGTCGCCCTCGTACTTGTCCACGGTGCCCTCGTAGCGCAGGAGGATGTCCGTCATCTCGGAAAGGTACTCGTTCAGGAGCAGGACCAGGTCGGTCGGGGCGAGCTTCTCCGATATGGTGGAGAACTTCGCCACGTCGGAGAAGAACGTGGTGACGACGCGGCTCTCGCCGCCGAGCTTGAACGAGTCCGGGTCCTTGATGATGTTGTCTATCACCTTGGGCGAGAGGTAGTGCGAGAAGGCCATCTTGATGAAGCGCTTCTGTGACTCCTCACTTACGAACTTGATCGCGCCGATGGTGAGCGAAGGCACCAGGAGGGCCAGGGAAATGCCCAGCTGGTCGAGCCAGGAGTGGAAGGCAATGAAGGCGATGACGATAAGCAGGTTCACTGCCACAAATGAGGCCGCGATGGCCGCCAGGGACCGGCGCGCCGTGAGCCGCTGTATCAGCATACCCATGCCCACGGCCAGGAGCAGCATCAGCGCATAGTTTATCGGCCACCCTGTCTTGATGATGTATTTCCGCTGGAGCACGGTGTTGACCACGTTGTGATAGGTCCCCACCATGAGGTACTGCGACGAAAGCGGCGTGACGCCCAGGTCCTGGGTCCCCGTCGCGGTGAGGCCCACTATGGCCGGTGGTCCCTGAGCTTCTCCACTTTCGCCACCAGCTCGATCGCCACCGGGTAGTTTTTCAGGTTCGCCGCG
>JAGODF010000400.1 GCA_017998375.1 Spirochaetota bacterium | reverse complement strand
GGTCGTAGAGCATCTTCTCGAAATGAGGGAGCCGCCAGGATCCGTCGGTGGAATACCGGTGAAAGCCGAAACCCAGGTGGTCGCGGATGCCCCCGCGGCCCATGGACTCCAGGGTTTTCACCGCCATCTCCCGGGCCCGTTCGTCACCCGTGGCATGGTGATACCGTGCCAGGAAGACCAGGAGATGCCCCATGGGGAATTTCGGCGCGCCGCCGAAGCCGCCGCGTTCAGCATCGAAGGAACGGTACAGCGCGTCCACTGCGGCGCCGGGATCGGGACCGGCTCCGCGGACAGGAACGTCGGCATGGGCGCGCAGTGTTTCCACGATACGTCCCGCGGAGTCGACGACCCGTTCCCGGTCGCCGCGCCAGATTTCCTCCAGGCGGGGAACAAGGTCGCGCATCCCCATCCCCCGGGGCCCGGATTCCCGCGGAATGTAGGTGGCGGCGAAGAAGGGCCGCCTGTCCGGCGTCATGACGATGGTGAGGGGCCATCCCCCGGACCCCGTGAGTGCCTGGCAGAACTCCATGTAGAGGCGGTCCACGTCGGGTCGCTCCTCCCGGTCCACTTTAATGTTGATGAAAGCGCGGTTCATCACTTCCGCGATCTCACCGTCCTCGAAGGACTCGCGCGCCATGACATGGCACCAGTGGCAGGCCGAATATCCTATCGAGAGAAAAACCGGCCTGTCCTCCGCAGCGGCACGTGCGAAGGCTTCGTCTCCCCAGGGATACCACTGCACGGGATTATCTGCGTGCTCAAGGAGATAGGGACTCGTCTCCCCGGCCAGGCGGTTCCGTTTCGCATGTTCGCCGTCAATCACCATTGTGACACCCGCATTGTATCACAGGTATATCACGCGAACGGAGAACCCGCAAGAAATAAGGCGTTATATACGATCATCAGCAGGATCGACGCGGCTGTCGATGATGCGGTTCATCACATGAAAAAAACTTTTCCGCCCCACCGTGCTGAAATCAGGGATCAGAAATGGGGGTTGCTTCCATCACACCTGTAATAAAATCGAAACAGTTTACTTTTATTTGACATAACAAATTTAAATGAATATTATAAAAATATACGCTGTCCCTGTCGAAACGCGGCTACGCTCCGTGGTTGCCGTGTCGATGGGGAAGTGAAAAAAATATCATAAAGGGAGGCTGTATATGAAAGATCGTATTGCAATAGCGGTGTTTGCCTTGATTTTCTCCGCCGCGATGATCGGGACGGCAAGCGCGGAAGGAGTGAGTTTCACCGCGAAGTTCGGCGTTGACGCCATGGGACAAACAGAGATGGATCTGGGAGATTATGGCGGGGATACGGAAACAGGTGATGCTAAAATGGGTTTTTCCCTAGCAATTGAGGGATTGTACAACATGGAGTCGTTCCAATTGGGCCTTGGCGTATCATATTTGATTCCCCGCGGCATTGACGAGGATTGGCCTGATGGAAAATTTTCTGCCCTTCCGATCTATGCCGTTCTCAATGTGCCATTCAGGGGCGGTGATCTGACTCCGTTTATTGCCGTCCAGCTTGGTTACAGCCTCCTCATGATGGATTCCACCATGACGGGATGGTTTGAAGATAATTCTCCCGTTCCTAACACTGAAGTTAGTGTTAAAGGCGGACTATACTGGGCGATCGGCGGCGGTATCATTTTCAACAATAACGTGCAGGTTGAACTCCTGTACAGGTCTCATTCCGGAAAAATGGAGGCCGAATCAGATACTGATTCCGCCAGTATTGACGTGAGCATTACCCACGTCACCCTCTCCATCGGGTATCGTTTCTAGGAACACGCGACACGTTTCCGCACACGGAGGCCCCGCGAAACCGCGGGGCCCTTCTCGTCCATACAGTTATTGACAATCCTCCCCGCGCCCCGGTATCGTGGATTATCATCACCACGCCGCACCGGCATCCCGCCGGAACACCATGACAGGAGCGCGACGATGCCATTGGAAAAAGGAAACAGCTTCTCCGGGTTCCGCCTGGAGGAAATCCGCGAGGTACCGGAGACCAGTTCCACGGCGTACCTTTTCACCCACGAGAAGACCGGGGCCCGGCTCCTGAAGCTCCTGAACTCCGACGACAACCGGGTCTTTTCCATCTGCTTCCGCACCCCGCCCGACGACGACACGGGGCTCCCCCACATCCTGGAGCACTCGGTTCTCACGGGGTCGCGCAAGTTTCCCACGAAGGAGCCGTTCGTGGAGCTTCTGAAAAGCTCCCTCAACACGTTCCTCAACGCGATGACCTATCCCGACAAAACCATGTACCCCGTGGCGAGCAAGAACGAAAAGGATTTCTTCAACCTGATGGACGTCTACCTGGACGCGGTCTTCCACCCGAACATCCACGGCAATCCCTACACGCTGATGCAGGAGGGCTGGCACCACGAGCTCACGTCCCGCGACGGCGAGCTGTCGTACAGCGGCGTGGTCTACAACGAGATGAAGGGCGCTTTTTCCTCCCCGGAACGTGTGCTCTACTCGCGCATCCAGGGCGCGCTCTTCCCGGGCACCTGCTACGGCTTCGAATCCGGCGGTGAGCCGGAGGCCATACCGGATCTCACGCAGGAGAAGTTTCTCGAATTCCACGGAAAATACTATCATCCATCCAACAGCTACATCTACCTCTACGGGAACGGCGACACGGAGCGGGAGCTCGCCTTCATCGACGGCGGGTACCTGCTCGGCTTCGGCCGCGCGGCGATAGATTCATCGATAGCGGTGCAGGAGCCGTTCCCTGCCATGAAGGAGGTCACCTTCGAGTACCCGGTATCGCCCGGCGAGGAGACCGCCGGGAAGAGCATCCTCTCCCTGAGCTACACGTCCGGCAGGGCCACCGATCCGGAGGCGTATCTCTCCTTCGAGATCATGCGCCACCTCCTCCTGGGCACTCCGGCGTCGCCGCTGAAACAGGCGCTCTTGAAGGCGGGGCTGGGCCGCGACGTGATGGGCATCGCGGAAAACGGCATACTCCAGCCGTTCCTCGGCATCATCGTCAAGGACACGGACCCGGACAAGAAGGAACGGTTCCTCTCCACCGTCCGCGGCACGCTTGAAACTCTGGCGCGGGACGGCATCGACCGCGAGCTCGTCGAGGCGAGCCTCAACTACAACGAGTTCCAGCTCCGGGAGGCGGAGTACTCGCGCCTTCCCAAGGGGCTCTACTACCACATGCGCTCCATGGACAGCTGGCTTTACGGCGGCGATCCTCTGCTCCACCTGAACTTCGCGCCCACGATGGCGGCCCTCCGGCGCGGCGCCGCGGAACGCTGTTTCGAAAAGTTCATCGAGGAGCGGCTGCTCGGCAATCCGCACGCGGCGCTGGTGACGCTGGTGCCGAAACCGGGCCTCGCCGAG
>JAGODF010000062.1 GCA_017998375.1 Spirochaetota bacterium | reverse complement strand
GCGCTGCTCGTGCTGCAAAGCGCGTTCTTCGCGGTTCTTCTCATGCAGTACTCGGATTCCGTGGCGTTCCGCCTCCTCATCGGCTTCCTGGGCATAGGTCTTCTCATTGTAATGCCGGTAATGGGGCTGGCGCGATACGGCACGGAGAAGGGCGCCCCGACCGCGACGTACCTCGCGCTGATCGCGGTTATCATGAACGTGGTGCTCCCCTGGGTGCCGGTGGCGGCCGTCGGGTTCGGCCGCGGCTCCATTGCCGTCATGGCTGTGCCCGCCGCCGCGCTCTCGCTTGGTGCCGCGATAGGAGGAAGCGCCGTGAACGCGATCCGCATTTCCGCGACCAATCCGGACGGCGCGGCCGTGGGGATGAGAGCGGCACGGTGGGCGCTGTCGCTGGTAGTGCTGTTGATGGCGCTGAATCTCGTCCTTCCCGCGTTCGCGCGCCTGGCGGCGTGGCTGGCTCCCGCGGTGGGCATCGACGTTTCGTGGCTGGCGGGGATGGTCGCGGCGGACCGGATGTGGCAGGCGATCTTCCTCTCCATCCACGACATCCTGCTCTGGATGCTGAACTTCTGCCTGGCGTTCTGGTCCAGCGTGAGGTTCTACCGGGTGTTTCTGTCGAAGGACGGGATCTGACGCCGGTGCTGGCGCGATTTAGTTTACGCGCACCACGGAGCAGATGCCGCCCACCTCGTCCGAGGCGGAGCTGCCGTTAAAGTAGTCGGGCTGCCAGCGGCCGTCGACGATGAACTTGTAGCGGTAGTCGCCCTTCGAGAGGCGCTTGCGCAGCCGCCAGACGCCGTCGTTGCCGCGGCGGAGGAGATCGTTCTCCGGGTTCCAGTGGTTGAAGTCTCCCACCAGCGATATCATCCTCGCCCCGGGGTTCCAGGTCCTGAACTCCACGGTGTTTTTCCCTATCATCCTGAACGAGACCTGCCTCCCCTCGGGAACCGAGAACGGTTCTATCACCGAAAGGTAGGAGCCGTTGCCGTCGTATTCGCGGTAGGGGTTCTTCGGGTCGCTGGTCCAGATGCCGTCGACTACGAACTTGTAGTGGATCTCCTTCTTTCGGGAGGGAGTCGTGATGAGGTGGTACCAGACGCCGCGGGCGCCGCGTTCCATGCGCACGGGCCTCCAGTTGGAGAAGGTGCCCGCCACGTCGACGCGTGCGGCCTCGCGGCTCTTGAACGTGACGAGCATGCCGTCCTCGACGGAGGCCCTGCCGCGGGCGCCGTCGGCGAGCTTGATGACACGCATCCGCCGGGGCATGTCCGCGCCGGCGAGGTTCCGCAGTGAATAGTAGTTCACTGCTTCGGGCGGTCTTTCCATGGGGGAAAAGCCGACGAGGACCAGGGAGCAGAGTATGGCCGCTTTTTTCATTCCGATTCGCATATCGTTTATCACAGGCACCCCGGTCCCAGGTTGTTCCCCGCCGCGCTGGAAAGGCCCCGGCAGCGGAAGGGGACCGGTGACCTGCGCCGGGGACCGTATAAAAAAGTAAGTATATACAATATTTATGTCGATAACGGTACTGTAAGAATTGAAGTAATTTTTATCACGCTCAAAAAAAAAGCGTTCTTTCGCGCTCCGGGGTCGGGGAAAAAGGGGTTGATTTTTTCACCGATCCGATGTTGTCTGATTATGTCACTTGCTTCGTGCGATGCGGGCCGGTCCCGCGATACATTTTTACACTACACCTTACCGGGTCCATGGAATGGGCGATAGCGAAGGAAAGATAGAATACACCCCGGCGGAACTCGCCGAAATAGAGAAGGTCCTGGACGTCCTCCCGCTGGACGAGCTTCCCCGCGGCAAGGCCGTGGCAACCGCCGCCGCGGTGTCGGAGGCGCCCGAGGCGGAAACCCCGGTTGAGGAAGTCGACGAGTTCGTGGACCTGGGTGATGAGGGACCCGTTGCCGCGCGCTCCGACGAGCCGGAAGAACTGGTTGATGTCACCGACCTCATCCAGGAAGTCCCGGAGGAAGGGGCGCCCGGGCGACGCGCGCGGGCGGATGACCTGGATATCCTTTCCGCGGAAGGCGGCCTCGACGAAGTTCCCGAAATCGATACCGGCGAACCCGCCGTGGTTCCCGATGAGCCCCTGGAGTCGGTCGAGGAACTGCCGTCCCTGGATGAGCTCCCTTCATTCGAGGAGGAACAGCCGGCGCGTCCTGCGCGTGTCCAGAAGAAAGAGCCGGAGACGCTCTCCACTCTTGACGAGCTCGAGGCGCTCACCGCGGACGAAGTCCCCGGCGAGACACTCGGGGAGGAGGGAGTCTCCGAAGAGCCGTCCATGGACGTCAGCATGGACAGGAGCGCCGCCGCCGACGTTCCCGATCTTTCCGACATATCCCTCGACAGCAGGGCCGACATTCCCGAGGCCTCGGTCGAGGAGATCCCCGAAATCGATCTCGATACAATTCCGGACACGGGTTCCAGGGCGGGCGCCGCGGAACCTGCCGGCTTTGACGCCGGCGGGATCGATGACATCCAGCTCGACGATCTCAGCATGGCGCCTTCCGGGGAACTGGAGGCAGTGACCGACCTGGACCAGCCGGCGCGGGGGCGCCGGCGCGACAGCATTATCGAGGACCTGGATACCGGGCCCGCCATCAAGGGCATCGACGAGATAGAGGAAGTGGCGGAGACCGTGGAGATCCCGGATGTCGCCGAGGAGCCCGCGCCGCCGAAGAAGCCCGCCCGTCCCGGGAAGCAGGCTCCCGCCGCGGCGGAAGGCGAAGCCGAGCTCTCCGACCGGGAACTCCGCAAGCTCAAGACCGCGGTGTCCCTCTATCACCCAAACCTGAGGAAGGCCGTCACCGAGGCCATCGTGGACGAGGCGCTCCCGCCGAAGGAGCAGCGCCAGCTCGTCGACATGATCATCACCTCGAAGCCGGAGGACAACGTCCAGCGCTTCCTGGAGAAAAAGCTGGGGCGCACCATCGACACGAGCCAGCGCGTGGAGGTCCCGGGCAGGAAGGTCCTCACGTCGCGGGTGGAATACACGCGCGAGGGGATGGAGCGGCAGAAGCAGCTCCTGAAGTTCTCGAAGGTCTTCGGCGTCGCGGCGCTGGTCACCTGCGTCATCACGGTGCTGCTCTTCCAGTTCGTCTACAAGCCCGCGATGGCGAAGAAGAGAATCCGCGAGGGGGTGGCCCTCATCCGCAAGCCGGGAGTTCCGCCCTACCAGCGCAGCCAGGATTTCCAGGAAGCCGAGCGCCTCTTCCGCATCGTCGACGAGGATTACGCGAAGGACTACATCCCCGGCTACAACGCCTACGCCCGCGCCTACTTCGACGTGAAGGAATACGAGTACTCGTACCAGAAGCTCAAGAAGGCGTACGAGATCAAGCCGGGGGCCGTGGAGACTCTGAACAACCTGGGCTATTTCTATGCCAGGATACCCGAGGACTACTACCAGGCGCGGTACGCTTCCCTCGTGCCTCCTGATAAAAAGGAGCCGACACGCGACAGCAGGCTTGATATCGCCATCCGCTTCTACAACCACGCGCTGACACGCGAGCCATCCAACATCACGGCGCTTTACGGCATCGGCAACACCTACATGTACCAGGGGCGCTACTTCGAGGCGCGCCAGTACTTCGAGAACATCCTGAAGCACGACAGGGATTCCGTGGTGGGCCACTCGGGCCTGCTGAACCTCTTCATAGAGCGCGACAGCTTCCAGGAGGTCGCGACGCTGCATTCACGCATCAAGGACCGCGATATACTCGAGGACCTGGAACCGGCGCTCCTGGCGAAGCTCGCCTGGTACTACCTGTCCAAGAAGCGCACCGACGCGGTGAACATCCGCGTGGACTACGGCGCGCAGGCCGGGCGCTTCCGCGACCTGGCGGACAATCCCTATCCCGTGGTGAGGTCTGTCCTGGGAACGCTCGCCGACAGGCACCCGGAATATCCGCCGCTGTACGTGCACAAGGCGCTCCTCTCCCGCGACACGGGCAACCTGAAGATGATGCGCGAGTACCTGGAGCTGGCCGCGGCGAAGGAGCCCTCGTATTTCGGGGCGCACCACCTGATGGGTGAATACCATCTCCTGGTGAAGGAGCCCGTGGACGCCTACCGCGAGTTCAAGGCCGCGCTCAAGGCCTACCAGTCGCCGCCGGAATTCACGACCAGCGATTTCTACAAGGAGACCGAGAGCGTCGCGCGGACCTACGGCCTCATGGGCAACGTGTTCTACTATTACTTCGACAAGGTCCGTTCGCGCTTCCGCCACTCCGACGAGCTGGAGGAGGTGGTGGTGGACAGCGAGCTCGAGAAGAAGGCCAACGACGGTATCGCCCAGCAGTACTACGAGAAGGCCGTGGCCATGGGGGACAAGTCCTCGGAGGTGTTCTACAACCTGGGGCGCCTCTACTACGTGCGCGGCCTCCACAACAAGGCGCTGGAGATGTGGCTCAACCTCTATGACGATTTCATCGCCAGGCCCGAGCTGATGATCGCGCTGGGCAACGCGTTCTTCCGCATGAACAACCTGGAGTCGAGCAAGGGCGAGTACCTGAGGCTGATATCGGTCCTGGAGCGCGAGACCGAGGAGATACAGGCGCCCAACCCGCGCAAGACCGAGCACCTGAAGCTCTATCATACGCTCTCGTCGGCCTACAACAATCTGGGCGCCATCTACCAGCTCCAGGGCAACGAGGTGAAGAGCAACCTCTGCTACTGGCGGTCCATCGAGTACTCCAAGCAGCTTGAGAAGGAGAACGAGTACGCGCGGGTGAACATGGCGCGGTCTTTCCGCGAGCGGCGGGAGGCCGTCATGCCGCTCTTGGACGACGAGATCCCCTTCAGCATGGACATCTACCGCGCCGACATGCGCTGATTCACTGTGGTTATGCCTTCACTTTATCGCGGTGTCGATCTTCTCCAGATCGCCGTCGCAGGCGTCGCAGAACTCTATCCCCATTCCGCAGCGCCTGCCGGATGCTTCTTCCGTGGTGCTCCAGCGCACAATCCCGCGCAGGCTCAGAGGGTCCTGTCCGGGCAGGTAGAGCGATAAGGATATCTCCGATCCTTTCTCCAGCGGTTCCGGCGTGGAAATGTAGATTCCACCGCGGCTGAGGTCCTGCGACGTGCTGAAGGTCATGCCGCGGGAGGCGTGCACCTCCGACTTGATTCTGCTGCTGATCCGGCGGGACTTTCTCTTGTCATCCATACAAGTCTCCGGTGTGGCGCGGGCGCCCGCGGGGCCGCGGGCGTTCGTGTTGTGTATGTATGGGGTATACCGCGTGATGAAAATTTTTGCAAGTAAAAAACCGGGCGGGCGTTCGCGGACATTTTCTGATGGACAGGGCCGCGCGCGCGGGTATGCTGGAGCCGCTCACGGGAGGACTTCACGGTGAAGAGGGACGTGCGCGCATGAAAAAAACCGTCAACTACAGGGACGTCGTCTACACCATCGCGTGGTCGCCGGTCTTTTCCTTCGACAAGTACAACGTCACGCGCGTGGTCCCGGAGACGTCGGGCCTGGTCTACTTCACCCGCCGGCGCGACGACGGCGGCAGGAACCCGCTTTTCATTTACGGCTGCTGGCGCGACGGAATGCGCATGGGCATCAAGTACCTCTTCGACCCGGACTTCAGCAAGCTCCCGAAGATAGCCTACGCACTCATGGACGGCGATCTCTTCATGAAATTCGCGGTGGTGGACACGATGCCGCTGGACATGAAGGACATCCTCGCGGCGCTCATCGCGAAATACGCGCCGGAGTTCAACGCGGGCGGGTTCTCCGCTTCGGGCCGCTACGAATCGATTCTCGTGAAGGAAATGGTGCGGGCGCCCGGGGATGTGGTGGACCGCATACCCGTCGTGGGGAGCTAGGGCCGGCTGCCGGTGAGGAGCAGGTCCTTCGCCGTGTAGATGTGCTCCACATGCTGCTTCAGGGCGATGAACTCCAGGACGTACTTGAGCCTGCAGGCCGCGTCCAGGGGCGACGAGTGGACGTTGTCCTTCGCGGGCGGGTACTGCTGGATGCGCTTGACATTGAGCGTGCGGCGGTTCTTGTCCGGGTTGAAGATGTCCTTTCTGAACAGGACGAAGGTCTCGTAGATGGCGCGGATGATATCGTCCGACTCTATCAGGTAGGCCATGTGCAGGTTGGTGTCGGAGTTGTGAATGTTGCGCGTGAAGAACTTGAGTATGCGCAGGATGATGTCCGGGAACAGGTGGTAGTTCAGCACCTGTATCACCTTCCTCTCGAGATCCTCGTCGTACATCCGCATGGCCGGGTAGGCGAGGCTGATGATGTGGGTCCTGCCGGTCTTCACCTTGAACGCCACGAAGTCCAGGAACTTGTCCAGCGAGTCCTTCTTGAGGAGGTCGAACGCCTTGAAAGTCCCTTCGAGCAGCGACTGCGCGATCTGCTCCAGCTGGTTTTCCTTGAAGAGCGACTCCAGGTCCAGGAGCTCGCCCGTTTCAAGCTCGAACGCCTCGTGCGGGATCATATCCGGCAGCGCCATGTTCAGAACCTCTCCGATATCCCCATCATCACTTTCCTGTTGAAATCGTCCCTGCCGTTATGAATGTACACGTTTCTCGCCGCCGAGAAAAGCGAATGCTGGTAAAAAGAGAGCTCCGCCACCCCGAATACTATCATCCTGAACATGTCGCCGTCGCGGTAGCCGTCCCAGGCGAGGAACATGAGCGCGGCGTTGGTCGCCAGCGTCAGGAATCCCACGCCGTACTTCCCCGTGTAGAAGTGCCCGAAGCCCGGCAGCACCGCGGAGCCTCCCACGGCGAGCCAGATGCTCTTCTTTTCCCTGCTGTTTTCATTATCGATCAATGTGCCCAGTTCTTTGAGCTTGGAATTGAACCTTCCCTCCCGCCAGTTCGCCGTGTACGCGGCTATCTCCCCCTTTGCGTCGTCCAGCTCGCCCATCAGGGCCAGCGCCAGGCACTTCTCGTACTGCACGTCCTCGGCGAGGCGCCCCTTTTTGTAGAGGTAGTCGTAGGTGAGATAGGTGCGGTGGGCGTAGAACGGCGAGCCGGCCCGCAGGCGGATACCCCCGGTGTAGAACAGCGCCAGTTCCCCCGACGGCTCGTCGCGGTGCTCCTCGTGGCAGCGGGCCATGGCGTCCAGCGCCGACGCGGCGTTTCCCCCGCGCCAGTAGGCCCGGCCCTGGAGGATGAGGCTTTCGCCGCGCAGCGCGCCCTTCGGATAGAGGTGCCGCAGGCGCATGGTCTCGGTGACGGCGCTGTAGTAGTCGCGGGCCTCGAAGTGGGACTCCGCCAGCCGGAAGAGCGATTCCTCCATGGTGCGCTCTGAAACCGCGCCGGTATCGGCCAGGACCGCCGCCGTGGAAAGCGTCAAAAGAAGAATAAGCATGATACCGGCCGCCGCCCTCACGGGAGCACCCCCGGTATCTCCGTGAACTTCAGCGGATCGTAGGGGGCGATATACTTTTCCCGCAGGCCCGACGCGAAGCGCGCGCGCTCCGCCGCGTTCGCTCCCGCCGCCGAGTTCCAGGCGCCGTAGATGTTTCCCCCGTAAAAGAGCGCGGTGAAGAATGAGAGCGTGTACGCCAGCCCGTTCTCGCCGCGGCTGTGGAAATGCCAGGCGCCGAAGCCCGCGCCCGCCACCGCGGCCAGGCTGATGAATGCGTCGAGATATTTTCCCGCGTACGCCTGCCCCGCCCCCGGCAGCGCGGCCGACAGCAGCGCCGCGCGCGCGGGATCGGCGTTACGGAACTTCGCGTAACGCTCCGCGTCGCGGCGGAACTCCGCCAGGCGCGGCGAACCGGCGTAGAACTTTCGCTGCCCGTCAATAGCGCGGAGGATGTCGTCGTAGCGTTCGAGGGAGAGGAGCGCGTCGGCCTTTCGTAAAAATATGTCGTACCGGCGGAAGGGGTTGGCGGCGTCATCGGGGACGCGCTCCAGCTCGGCGAGCGCGTCTTCGTGGCGCGACAGCTTCGAGAGGCACTGCGCGCGCAGGACGCGCGACCGCCCGTCGGCCTCGCCGGCCGGCGGGTCCTCCGTGAGCGAGGCGGCTGTGGCGTACTGCCCTCCCAGGTAGTAGTTCGCGGCGATGAAGTAGTCGAAGTCGGCGCGGTTTCCGGCTTCCGGCGCGTGGTGGAGCAGGCGCCGCGTTTCGGCGATGCAGTCGAAGTGTCTTTTTTCGGAGAAGAGCTTTTTGATGAACGATTTTTGCGCTGCCGCGAATCCCGGCGATATCCCGGCGTCTGCGGCCGCCGCGGGGCGGGGTAATACCAGCACGGCGCAGATGATGAATGTCGCGGCCCTCACAGGAATCCGCACCTCACTTCAACTTTTTCGGAACGGGATCGTCGCCGGGAGGGTTGTAAGGGTTGCAGCGGATGAGGCGGTCGCCGGCCATGAAGGCGCCCGTAAGACCGCCGTGCGTTTCCACCGCCTCTTTTCCGTAGCGGCTGCAGGTGGGATGGAATCTGCAGTTGGGCCCGTCCTGGGGCGATATGGCAACCTGGAAGAAGCGGATGAGGAACCAGGCACCGGCCTGTGCGCCGTTGTACACGGAACTTTTCCGCGCCTCCGCGTGGCGGTGCGACCGGCTGAAGAACGCGTCGCCCACGGCGACGTCGGCGTTCCACGGTGCGAACTCATCGGCGAGTGATATCGCCGGAGCGAGCGAGAGTATCAGGCAGGCGATTGGTATCGCTCCCTTCATTTATAATACCTCTTCTGTTCCGCCACCGTCGATTTAGGGAACCTCCCGTAGCCGTGCCCCGGCCAGATCACCGTGTCGTCGGGCAGCGAGAGAATCTTCTTCGTGATGGATTCCATGATCTTTTTATACGAGCCGCCGGGCAGGTCGGTGCGGCCCATGCCCTCGGTGAAGAGCGTGTCGCCGGTGAAGACGTGTCCCTTGGCGTAGAGGCAGATGCCACCCTCGGTGTGGCCCGGCGTGTGGATGACCTTCAGTTTCACCGAGCCTATTTCCACGGTGTCGCCGTCTTTCAGGAGCCTCACGGGCGGGGGCGAACCCTTGCCGCCGGTGACGCGAGACATAAACCTGTTCATCACGCCGCCCAGGCTCTTCGCCTCGAGCTCGTGTATGAGGAGCGCCGCGCCGGTTTTCTTTATGACGTGGTCGTTGCCGGAGGTGTGGTCGAAGTGGCCGTGTGTGTTGATCACCTTCGTCACCTTCAGCTTGTGCTTCTCCACCGCCTGGAAGATGAGGTCGAAGTCGCCCGCGGGATCGATGAGCGCGGCCTCGCCGGTCCGCTCGTCGCCAACCAGGTAGCAGAAAACCGCCATGCCGGTGACCAATATCTGTTCTAGTATCATCCGCGTTTTCCCGTGTATCCGGTGTAGTGGCTCACCATGATACGAGGGCGGGACCGCCTGTCAATTTAATTAAGAGGTGCGGGGCGGCGAAGGGGGGGGTGATATCGACCTCCAGATTTTTTATTGACATACTTTTTGCCCGGGAATAGTGTACGAAAAGGCGGTTCGCCGGATCGCATCTCGCGGGATTCCGGTTCTCCACCCCGCCCTGGCCCGGGCGTCAGGGGCCTTGCGGCAGTCTCTGTGCAATCGGCAATTACTATCATTAAATTAAAAGGAGTCACTTATGGGCATAAAAGTCGGCATCAACGGTTTCGGCAGGATCGGAAGGAACGTGCTTCGCGCGATATTCCAGGATCCCGGCAAGTACAAGGACATCGAGGTGACGAGCATCAACGACCTCACCAGCGCGGCGACGCTGGCCCACCTGCTCAAGTACGATTCCGTCTTCGGGATTTTCAAGGGCGATGTCTCCAGCACCGAGAAGTCGATCAAGGTGAACGGGAAGGAGATACTCGTGCACAGCGAGAAGGACCCGAAAATGCTTCCCTGGAAGGCGGAGGGCGTCCAGGTGGTGGTGGAGTCCACCGGCCAGTTCACCTCCAAGGACAAGGCGGTCGCGCACATCGAGGCGGGCGCGAAGAAGGTCATCATCAGCGCGCCGGCGAAGGGCGAGGACATCACCATCGTGCTGGGCGTCAACGAGGACAAGTACAATTCCGCGGAGCACCATGTGATATCGAACGCCTCCTGCACCACGAACTGCCTCGCGCCCGTGGTGAAGGTGCTGAACGACTCGTTCGGCGTGGAGAAGGGACTCATGACCACCATCCATTCCTACACCAACGACCAGCGCATCCTCGACCTGCCGCACAAGGACCTGCGCCGCGCGCGCGCGGCCGCGCTGTCGATGATCCCCACCACCACGGGCGCCGCGAAGGCGGTGACGCTGGTGATCCCCGAGCTCAAGGGCAAGCTGGACGGCGGCGCAATCCGCGTCCCCACCCCGGACGTCTCGATAGTGGACTTCGTCTGCACGGTGAAGAAAGCCACCACGGCGGAGGAAGTGAACGCCACGCTGAAGGCCGCCGCCAACGGCAAGCTCAAGGGCATACTCCAGTTCTGCGAGGAGGAGCTGGTGTCCATCGACTTCACGGGCAACCCGCACTCGTCCATCGTGGACGCGGGCATCACCAAGGTCATGGATGGCACCATGGTGAAGGTCATGGCCTGGTACGACAACGAGTGGGGCTACTCCCTGCGCGTGGTTGATCTCATCAAGTACATCATGAAGTAACCCCCACCCCGGCCCTCCCCCTTGACAGGGGGAGGGAGCCGCATAGCAAAATTTATCTGGAGAACGCAATGAAACGAAGGGAGATATTCGCCGGCAACTGGAAGATGTACACCACGCGGAGCGAGGCGCTGGAGCTCGCGAAGGGAATCATCGCGGGGCTGGGAAACATCGGGAGCAGGGAAGTGGCGGTGTTTCCGCCCTCGGTCCACGCGCGCGAGATAGCCGAGCTCTGCCGCGGGAAGCTGGACGTGGGCGTGCAGAACATGTACTTCGAGAAGGAGGGTGCGTTCACCGGCGAGGTGTCGCCGGCCATGGTGAAGGACCTCGGCGCGCGGTACATCCTCATCGGCCATTCCGAGCGGCGGCACGTCTTCGGCGAGACCGATGCCATGGTGAATAAAAAGGTGAAGGCCGCCTACGAGTTCGGCCTGGAGCCGATGGTCTGCGTGGGCGAGCTCCTCGCCGAGCGCGAGGCCGGGAACTCGGAGAAGGTCGTGGACACGCAGCTAAAGGAAGCTTTCGCGGGGATCACGGCTGACCAGATGAAGAAAGCGGTCATCGCCTACGAGCCGGTGTGGGCCATCGGCACCGGCAAAGTCGCCACGCCCGAGATCGCCGATTCCATGCACAGGTTCATCAGGAAGACGCTCACGGCCCTCTACGGGGCGGAGATCGCCGGTATCGTCCCGGTTCTCTACGGCGGTTCGGTGAAGGCGGACAATGTCGCCGGCCTTTTCGCCAGCCCGGACATCGACGGCGCCCTGGTGGGCGGGGCGAGCCTGAAGCCCAAATCTTTCCTTGACATTCTGCATGTGTAATACTATCTGGACACGGGCGCGCACCGCGCCCTTGCCACGGAAACTTATTGTCATTTTTTGACCATTCAAGGATACTATCATGGGTGTGCTATCAGGCGTATTGACGGTCGTGTTTTTCGTTTTGTGCGTGCTCCTCATCCTCATCATCCTGCTCCAGTCGGACAAGAGCGCGGGGATGGGCATACTGGGCGGTTCCAGCCAGACGACCTTCGGTTCCTCGACGGCCGATGTCATCACGAAGATCACCACGGTCTTCGTGACGCTGTTCATGCTGGGGTCCCTGGGCATCTCCGTTCTGGAATCGTACCGCACCAGGGCCTTCGATCCCGGAACCGGCGGTCCCGCGCAGGTCGAGACCCAGCAGGTCCCGCAGGGGCAGGCCCCCGGCGGCGTGCGGCAGGATGGGGCGCCCGCGGGGAAGCAGGGCGCGAATCAGGTTAAGAAGAACGTTCCGGGCGCGGCGGTGGACGCCGTGAAGAAAGAAATGAATTCAATGAAAAAGTAATAAAGGAGGACACCATGGCTAAAGTTGTGTATGTCGACGATAAGGAATGCACGGGATGCGAACTCTGCGTCGATTCCCTGCCCGAGGTTTTCGAGATGACGGCGGACGGCGTGAGCAAGGTGAAAAACCCCAACGGCGCCGACGAAGGCAAGATACAGGAAGTCATCGACAGCTGTCCCGCTGAATGCATACACTGGAAGTGACCGCGTACCCCGCCCAAGGGCGATGACCGGCGGCTCCGGGCCGCTTAATATATCACACAATCAAGAGGTTGATGATGTCATTAAAAGATTATTTATTCACCTCGGAATCGGTTTCCGAGGGCCATCCGGACAAGGTCAGCGACCAGGTTTCCGACGCCGTACTGGACGCGCACCTCGCGGGCGACAAGCGCTCCCGCGTCGCCTGCGAGACGCTCTGCACCACCGACAGGATCATCGTCTCCGGCGAGATCACGTCCACCTGCAAGGTCGACTACGAGAAGGTGGCCAGGGAAGTGGCGAAGAACATCGGCTACAACGATCCCGAGGTCGGCTTCGATTCCAAGACCTGTAACGTGCAGGTGTACGTGCACTCCCAGTCCCCCGACATCTCGCAGGGGGTCACCGAGGGCGAGGGCCTCTACAAGGAGCAGGGCGCCGGCGACCAGGGGATGATGTTCGGCTACGCCGTCGCCGAGACCGACGAGCTCATGCCGATGCCCATTCAGTTTGCGAACCAGCTGGTGCTCCGCCTGGCGCAGGCGCGCAAGGCCGGCGAGATCAAGTTCGTCCGCCCCGACTCCAAGTCGCAGGTGACCGTCCAGTACGAGGACAACAAGGCGAAGCGGATCGACGCAATCGTCATCTCCACGCAGCATTCCCCCGACGTGGAGTACAAGGAGATACAGAGCGCCATGATCGACCTGGTCATCAAGAAGGTGATCCCGGCGAAACTCATCGACAACAACACCAAGATTTATATCAACCCCACGGGCCGCTTCGTCGTGGGCGGACCGCACGGCGACACCGGCCTCACCGGCCGCAAGATCATCGTCGACACCTACGGCGGCATGGGACGCCACGGCGGCGGCGCCTTCTCGGGGAAGGACCCCTCGAAGGTGGACCGCTCGGCCGCGTACATGGGACGCTACATCGCGAAGAACGTGGTGGCCGCGGGGCTCGCGCACCGCTGCGAGGTGCAGGTGGCGTACGCCATCGGCGTCGCGGAGCCGGTATCGGTCATGGTCGACACTTTCGGGACCGGCAAGGTTTCCGAGGAGGAGATCGCGAAGAGGATCAAAAAGGTCTTCAACCTGAAGCCCTCGGGTATCATCCAGACCCTCGACCTCCTCAGGCCGGTCTATCTCAAGACAGCCGCGTACGGCCATTTCGGCAGGAAGGATCCCGACTTTACCTGGGAAAAAACCGACAAGGCCGCGGAACTCAAGGGTTGACGCCACGCGCGGCGCCGCGCCGCGCGTCACGCACTATGTACAGGGTCATTCCCGCGCGAGCGGGAATGACATTTGTTTTTACGGGGTGATATCAGCCGCCGGCCTGACGGGAAAGCCGGCGGAACGGGAAACGGCGCTCCATCTCCGGGCCGGAAGTTCCGATAATGAATACGGGTCCCGCGCGCGGGACGACATCACTGTCGGAGCTGTGTATGAAATACGAAATGAGGCGTTATTCCTACAAGTGCCGTTGCGGATACCTGGTCACCGTCTTCGTCGATTGTGGCGTTCCCCAGGAAAAGCTCCGGTGCAGGAAGTGCGCCGGCGACATGAGCCGTTCCGAAAGCTGATCCGCCGCGAGTTCCGGGCGGAACCCCACATTCAGTTCCCGTAATTCTCCATGTCGGCATGCGTGCGGCTCCCGCAGTGGGCGCCGCTTCGTCACGAATTATGATAAAGGACACCGCCATCATGCCGCTCCTCGCGGCCCTGCTGTTTCTGATAACGCCCCTGCCGGCGGCGTTCTCCCAGCAGGCCGACGAGCCGGCCGCCCCCGTGACGGAGACGGAGGAAGACCGCAGGAACGAAGCGGACAAGAAAGCCGCGGGAAGCGTCAACCTCGACATGAAGCTGGTGTACGGTCAGTACAACACCATGCTCTCCACCGTCAACCTGTCCCAGGAGAGCGAGAACTTCGTCTACCTGATCAACTCCTACTTCAAGCGCTCCAACGATTTCGGGCACGGGGACACCACCTACCTGAACTCCAGCTATTACGAGAACAACATCGGATTCACCGGTAACCTGAACGTCACGGAGAGCTGGCGGAGCACCCTGGAGATGGAGCTGAACAACGATTCCCACGGCATGTTCGACAATACCGTGTTCAACCGCGAGGAAAAGGAGAAGGCGAAGATTTCCCTCAAGAACGTGGTGAAGCTGTCCCGCTCCTTCGAGACCCACCTCACGGTAGGTGGCGCCCAGTACGTGCACAAGCTGCGCCCCTCGTCCGCCGGGGAGGGTGAGGACAGCCGCGTCAACCAGGTGAACGTGAAGTTCGGCGGCGAGTACATCTGGTCCACCACCAACGGGATACGCTTCAAGACACAGTATTTCTACTACGACTACCTGGGCGAGGAAGTGGGATATGACCAGTTCTTCAGCGGGGAGATAATCGACGATTTCCATATCACCCGCAATATCGGGATCTCGCTGGGAGTGAACGCGTGCGCCAACCGCGACGACGATCCCCTGGTGGCGCCCCTCGTGAGCCTTTCGATGAAGGACTTCCGCCACGCCTCGGTGGTACTGATGTACCGGTACGACCTGGTCCCGTTCAGGCCCGAGATATTCTACCTCCAGCAGAAGTATATCATGCCCACCTACGACCTGCCGCCGGGCCGCGTCCACCGGGGCGACATGCGCTGCGAATTCAGGCTGAACGACGCCTTCAACATAAACGCGCTGTTCACGGCGGAACGGAACGACCACTATTACAATTACCAGACCGTACCGGGCAATGTTCTGAGCGCCCAGACGCTGGAAGTGACCACCTTCCGTTCCCGCTTCGACCTGAACCTCGCGCTGTTCGCCCGCGCGGTGGAGTGCGCGCTGGGGTACGAGTTCTCCCGCTACGACGCGGAGCTGAACATCACCTACAGCCCGGTCCACAGCCTCACGAACTCGCTGAAGTACAACGGCAGCCGGTGGACCTTCGAGTGGAACAACCGCTACATCGGGCAGGTCTACACCAGTCCCTTCACGGACGCGCAGCTGGGCAACGTGGTGCTGGGTGACTTCGGGATGCAGAGAAAAATGCTTGAAAGCTTTTTCGCCTATATAAAGATAGAGAACCTTTACAATCACCAATACAACCTGCGGGACGGTTATCCCGAGCAGGGCCTGACCGTTCTCGGCGGAATCCGCGTGCTCATTTAAAGGGACGCGGTACGCAGTATCGGGTGATAACGGCGGCAACGCAGCGCACTGGAGCGTCGAAGCATGAGCGGCGAAACGATGATAGCTTTTTTCACTTCCTGGCCGATGTGGATCACCATCACGCCCATACTCCTGTGCTCGGTCATCTCCGCAGCGGCGATCATAGAGCGCCTCATCTTTTTCCGGAAAATCAACCTCGACTACCGCGCCATCATCGGAAGTGTGACGCACCACCTTCGGGACGGGAAGCCCGGGGACGCCGCGGCGATGCTGGGAGCGTACCAGGGGCCCCTGATCGGCATCATCCGGGACGTCGCGGTGGGAATGGGGAGGAAGGACGACACGGAGGGCATCATCCTGGGCGCGTCGCGGAGCGCCATCGTGGCCATCGAGAAGAACGTGGGTATCATCGCCACCATGGCGACGGTATCGCCCATGCTGGGCCTCCTGGGCACCGTGACGGGGCTCCTCAAGGCCTTCATGGCGATGTACCACGGCGGCCCCGACGCGTCGACCATGCTTTCCTACGGCGTCGCCGAGGCGCTCCTCACAACGATACTGGGCCTGATGGTCGCGATACCTTCCTGGGTGTTCTACAACACCATGGTGTCCAGGGT
>JAGODF010000399.1 GCA_017998375.1 Spirochaetota bacterium | reverse complement strand
GATTCAGGATGATCTTCCTGGTCTGCGAGTCGAGAAACGCGAGCGCCGCGGTTCCGTCTGTCGTTTCCACGCGGAGATGATCGTCGAAGGCGCCGTCTTCCGTGATGAAGCCGCGTGCGTGTGCCGATGTGCCGTACCGCGTGGTGTTGCCCTCGCTGTGGATGCGCGTCTGCGCGGGGATGTCAGTGGTGATGGGGATTTGGATCAGCAGGAGGTCTGGCAGTTTCACCAGGCGCACACGCATTCCATCGACGCTGCCGGAAAAGGCATGCGTGCCTCCGGTCGTTCCGTCTTCCTCCGGGAGGCCGAGCTTGCGCGCGGCGGAACGCGCTTTTTCGAGAGACTTACCGCGGCCAAGCCTCTTCAGAAATGTGGACCCGAGGGCCGCGAGGCCCATCACGGCGGGGATGATGATTGTGCCTGCTGTCAATGCTCAGCGCCCGCCGCGCGACTCGAGCTCCTGCTTGATGAGCTTTACCAGGAGATCACGGTCCTGCCACACCTTCAAGCGCTTCCCATTGATGAAAATGGTGGGCGTTGAGCTTATCTTCAGCCGGTGCGCCTCCGCGAGCTGCTTCGAAAGCTCTGCTGCCGTCGCGGGCGAGGCGAGGCACCCCTCGAACTGCGGGATGTCCAGGCGCGACAGGACCGCGAGCTGACGCATGACATCCTTCCCGGGCTCCCTGGGATGCAGGCCGAAAGCGTTTTCCATGTACTCGCCCAGGCGCGCCTGGGCGGCGGCGCAGATAGCGCCTTTCGCCAGCGTGCACGAGCCGCGGTGGAATTCCTTCATCATTTCCCGGTTGCACGACTTGTCCAGCGGCAGGTTCATGAAGATGATCTCGACACGGGGGCCGAACTCCGCCGCGGCTTTCTTGACGAACTCGGACGCCACCCTGCAGTGTCCGCAGAGGAAATCGGAAAATTCGACTATCGTCACCTCCGCGCCCGGGCCTCCCGTCACGCAGGCACGCGATGGCCGGAGATCCTCCCGCTGCTGTGCCGCGAACTTCGCGGCGATATCGGCAATCACTTCATCGCGCTTCTGGCGGAAATGGCGTTCCTTCACCCAGTTGAAATAGTTGTCAAACAGGAGCCCCGCGGCGAGGGAGAAGCAGAATGCCACGGCAATCCCCGCGACAAGCCATACCTTCCGCTGGAAGGTCAGCGCGGCGCGCAGCTCCCACATGGCATAGACGAGTGAGAAGGGGCTCGACTTCTCCTTCCTGAGCATGACGATCAGCGTTCCGAGCGACGCCCAGTTGGCGACGTACGTCACCATGCAGAGCGGGCATATCGCCCTCACTTTTATGACGCTCACGAGGAGCATGTAGACGCTGTACAGCGAGCCTAACGCGACTGGCCAGAAGAGGAATGCCGCGTAGTGACGGCGCGCCTTATCATCAAGGACAAAGAGGGGGAGGATGATAAGCGCCGCGAAGAGAAAGAAGAACATGCCCCAGGAGGTCTGCGGCAGCGAGAGCAGGGTCGCGTGCGGCGAGGAACTCACGCGCTCGCAGTCGAAGAAGCGCGCCGATGGGTTGCCCTTGGCCTGGGACCCGCCGCAAGCGGCGCGGGAGAATTCGCTGAAGACGCTCAAACGGATGTTGTGCTCGCGGAGCATCTGCCCGAAGTGGTGTTCCTGCGCCAGGATGTAGGTGGCCAGCGCGCCGAGGAGCGCCAGTACGAGGAGGATGATCGCGTAACGGTTCGGTTTGAGTTTCATTTTTTCCCTTCGTTGATATACTGACGGATGCTGAGCCGGCCTTTCACGGAATGCCGGATATTATCCATCTTTTTAATCGTTTCCAGGCGGGATAATCCTTCACCAGTGAAATGGGGTATAATCCGGTCAACGGGTGTTCCGTGCCTGGTGATCACGAACTCGGCCCCCTCCATTACACTGTCGAGAATCTGTGAAAAGGAGGACCTTGCATCGGAGGTGTTCAACACTCTTCTCCTTGTCTTCATGTGCCCAGTATGCTGAATCCTTATTAAATGTAAAGTCAATACATTTGCAGTGAGGTGAGTCCTGAGAACTGGCTTATTTCCCCGGCTTCGCCTCATAAAACTTCAGCGGCTTGTCGCCCTCGATGCCGATGAAGAGCCGGTACTCCGCGTCCTTCGCGAGCTTGAGGCCCTGCGGCGCCACCACCTCGATGATAAACTCGTTCTCCTTGAGCTCCTGCGTCGGTATCGCGCATCCCATGATTTCTTTCTCCTTCATGGCAGTGCTGAACACTTTCTTACCGGACTTCGTGAATGTGAGCGTGAAGTAGATGTCCCGCACGTTGCCCAGGAGCCGCGCGTGGAGGCGGTGCGAGGGGCCCGGCGTGGTGATGCCGCCCCAGTAAGTGTGCGATGTTTCGCTGGACTTGAAGACCGCTTCCGCCTGGCCCTGGTAGATGGCGCGGTTCTTCACATGAGTGTTCTGTGAGAAGGAGAGTATCTTTGCGCCCGCGGGCGGGGTGAGCTGGAGCTCCCGCTTGCATCCAATGACGAAAATGATTGCAATTGTGAAGGAAACGACGGCTAGATTTTTCATGCTGACCTCGTTTTTAATACGATATTCTTGCTTCGTTTACTGATTCCAGTCGGCTGTTGCCACCCGGTGAAATTAGCTCCTGGAGCATCCAGGCTGCCAGTGGGGAACTCCGTGAAACGTCAGGCATCGCGTTGAGTAGATACTTGGATTCCCGCCTTCGCGGGAATGACAATGGAAAACAACTACATCATTTTATCGAAAGAACGAGCTTCAGGCTTTCACCCAGTTTTACGATCTGTTTGCGATTCAATTCCCCGACTTTCTCGGTTAAGAACGATTTGTCAATGGTTATTAACTGTGAAATGTTAAGCACGGAGTCCCTGGGAAGATTTGTTGCCGTTGCCGGAAGGAAAATGTTGCCCGGCGCACCTGCCAGCGCGAGGTTCGATGTGATGACCGCGCATATGACGGTCTGGATATTGCTGTGGTTGAAGGAATCGGACTGCGCGACCACGACCGGACGCCGGAAACCGGGCTGCGATCTGTCGGGCTCGGGGAGATCGGCCCACCATATCTCGCCGCGGTTTACCATTCTTCCTTGTCTTCTTTGACCGTACTGTACTGGAGTCTGTAAATGCTTTTATCCACGGAAGCTCGTTCGCCGGAGTAGATGGCATTAAGGGAGTTGATGACTTTCCGTTCGTCGATGCTGCTGATGTATTCCGATACTGCCCGGGTGTAGAGCTCGCTCCGGCTGATGCCCAGCTCCTTCGCCGCGCCTTCTGCGCTTTTAAATATCGGGTCGGGAATCGATATTGCGGTTTTCATGATGCTCCAAGTATAACTCCAGTTATACCGAAAGTCAAGAAAAAATGTCAGCGGCCGGTTGTATAC
>JAGODF010000398.1 GCA_017998375.1 Spirochaetota bacterium | reverse complement strand
AATCGTGCCCGGTCTGCTTCAACGCGGAGACCGAGTGGGTGGACCTCTCCGGGGAAGGGACGGTGGTCACCTTCACGGTGACCAGGCGCCAGCGCGCGGCGCTTCAGGGAAAGGCGCCGGTCATCTTCGCGCTTATCAAACTCGACGGCGCGGACACGGCGATGCTGCACCGGCTGGGCGGCGTGAAGCCGGAGGACGTGAAGATAGGCATGCGGGTGAAGGCGGTGTTCGCCGGCGAAAGGAAGGCGCGGGTGCAGGACATCGAGCACTTCGTGCCGGTGAAGTGACGGGGGGGACGGCATGGATAAAGCGGCAATAATCGGAATAGGAATGACGAAGATAGAGGCCCGGCGGGATGACTGGACCTTCGCCGACATGGCCTTCGAGGCCACGCGGAAGGCGCTGGACGACGCGGGACTCACCATCGGCGACATCGACAACGTGATCACCACGTCGAACGACTTCTGGGACGGGCGGACCATCTCCTGCATGGCGGTGGGCGACGCGAGCGGCGCCTCGGACAAGAACGTCTCCTGCGTGGAGGGTGACGGGACCTTCGGCGCGTTCTACGGGCTGGCGAGGACGCTCTCCGGCTCGTACGGGACCACGCTCGTGACCGGGCACTCGAAAGGCTCGCAGAGCGTCTCCAGCCTTATCACCAACGCGGCCTTCGACCCGATCTACGAGAGGACGCTCGGCCTGGACATGATCAGCGCCTGCGCGCTCCAGGCAAACGCGTACATGCACCGCACGGGCGTCACGGCGGAGCAGTGCGCCGCGGTGTCGGTGAAGAACCACGGCAACGCCATGAAGAATCCCGTGCAGCAGCTGGGGATGAAGATCACGGAGAAGGACGTGCTCAAGTCGGAGATGATATCGGACCCGCTGCGGAAGCTCGACTGCTCGCCGGTGTCCGACGGCTGCTGCGCCATCATCATCGCGAACGAATCGAGAGCCGGCAAGTCGAAGAAGAAGCCCGTGTGGATAAAGGGCGCGTCCATGTGCGCGGACGCCTACTTCCTCGGCGACCGTGATCTTTCCCGGGCGAAGTCGCTCACGGCTGCGGCGAAGAAAGCCTTCGCCATGGCGGGCATCGTCAACCCCGAAAAGGAAATCGATGTCGCCGAGGTGTACGACGCATTCGGCTACCAGGAGCTCCTGTGGCTCGAGGCGATGGGGCTCTGCGGCGACGGAGAGGCGGCGAAGCTCCTCGGCGGGGGGCACCTCGACATCGGCGGGACGATGCCGGTGAACCCCTCGGGGGGACTCATGGCGGGGCATCCCGTCATCGCTGCGGGGCTTTACCGGATCGCCGAGGTGGTGAAGCAGATCCGCGGCGAGGCGGGTAAGTACCAGGTGAAGAAGGCAGATATCGGCCTGGCCCAGGGAGTGAACGGCCTGTGCGGGCAGTCGCACTGCGTGTGGATCCTCGGGAAGGACAGGTAGGGGGCGCGGCATGGCAAAACGGGTAGCGATAGTAGGAACTGGACAGACTTTCCACAAGAGCCACAGGCCCGACGTGAACGGGCAGGAGCTGATACACGAGGCGGTGACGCGGGCGCTCGCCGACGCGCAGCTTTCCATCGGCGACATCGACGCCATCGTCATCGGGAACATGGACCACTTCGAGGGCATCAACTACGTCGACTGCTGGAGCGTGGACGGCTCCGGCGGCACCATGAAGCCCATCATCAAGATCACCACGGGGGGGACCACCGGCTGCACCATCGCGATCGGCGGCTACCACCTGGTGGCGTCGGGCGCCTTCGACAAGGTGCTCGTCATCGGATGGGAGAAGAACTCCGAGTCCGACACCTCCGGCGCCATCACCACGGCGTTCGACCCGGTCTGGGACCGGCTGGTCTTCGCCGGCGCCATCTCGGGACTGGCTGCCGAGGCGCAGGCCTACATGGCGCGCTACGGCGCGTCCGATAAGGACGGCGCGCGCGTGTCGGTGCGCGACCGGAAGCACGCGATGAACAACCCGCACGCGCAGCTCCGCAAGGAGGTGTCGCTGGAGGAGGTGCTCGCGTCGCCGATGCTGGCCGACCCGATCCACCTGCTGGACGTTTGCCCGCGGACCGACGGCGCCTGCGCCGTGATCATGGCGAGCGAGGACTGCGCGGAGAAGATCACGAAGAAACCGGACTGGATATGGGGAACCGGGAACCGCCACTCGTACGCGTACCTCGGCGATGCCGACTACGGGCGGCTCACCAGCATGGAGCGCACCGCGAAGGAGATCTTCAAGAAGGCGGGCATCAAGGAGCCGCGCAAGGAGATCAACGTGATTGAGCTCTACCAGCCCTACTCCTTCGCGGGGATCATCTGGATAGAGGACATGGGCATCGTCCCGCACGGCAAGGGCGCGGAGTACATCTGGAGCGGCGCGACCGACATGGGCGGCGAGCTTCCCATCAACCCGTCGGGCGGCGTGATATCGTGCAACCCGATCGGCGCCACGGGGCTCATCCGCTGTGCCGAGGCTGCGATGCAGGTGATGGGGAAGGCGGAGGGGCGCCAGGTGCCCGACGTGAACTTTGCCGTGAGCACGGGCTTCGGCGGCTGCTGGTGGACCGACATGATCCTCCACGGCGCGAAGAAACCGAACTGAGAGGAGAACGACCATGGCCGAGAAGGAAAACATCGTCATAGATTCCGGCGAAGGCGGACAACCCTTCGACTACGCGGTGGGGATGCACGGCTCGAAGTTCTTCACGGAGCTCCGCGACCACAAGAAGCTCCTCGGGACACGCTGCCCGAAGTGTAAAAAAGTATACATTCCACCACGCGGCGTGTGCGGTCCCTGCTTCGAGGAGATGACCGAGTTCGTGGAGGTGAAGCCCACGGGCGTCATCGGCACCTACACCATACTCCGCTTCGCGTTCATCGACCCGGAGACGGGACACCAGAAGCCCGTGCCCTACGGCTACGGCTTCATCAAGCTCGATGGCGCCGACACGCTCTTCCAGCACTACATCAACATCGAGGACGAGTCGAAGATAAAGGTCGGTGCCCGGGTCGAGGCGGTCTTCGCGGAGAAGCGCAAGGGGAGCATAAGGGACATCGAGTATTTCAGGGTGATAGACTGACGGCCGGAAGCGGGTGGAAGGCAGGGTGATGATAAACGCCGCGGCGAGGATGATATCGATGGAGGGCAGGGCCGGCGCGTTCCTGGCGACGGGCACCGACAAGGTGCGCAGCGGCTACGGCAACGGTGACTGCCTCTATTTTGATTTCGAGAACATGGTGTTTGCCGTGGCCGACGCAACGGAACGCTTTCCCTGGGCGTCCCGGGATCTTTTAAATCGATTATCGGAGAGCCTGGCGAAGTCAGGTCCGCCCGATACGGCAGCAGGCTGGAAAGAGCTGGTAAATGGGGAGGTCTACTC
>JAGODF010000061.1 GCA_017998375.1 Spirochaetota bacterium | reverse complement strand
TGACGGTGTCAAAGCACCACTGCGCGGAACGACCTGCTACCGGCCTCCCGATTTCGTCAAACCGGGAGTGTCACCCAAGCGCACATTATTCAACCACAAAAAACATATCCTCTCTGTGGTTGCCTTTGTCGTTCTATAAAATCTACTTTATCTTCCATAATAATCATGCTCCGAATATCATTACCGTCAACACCAGGGGTCATCTCGTGAAACAAAAAAACATACCCAATCCGCACACCGAATACGGCGTCATCAAGCGCTATCTCCATGTCCTCGCCCTCCTCCAGAACAACAAGGACCCCCAGAACTGGAACGGCACCACCCTGGCCGATCTTCTCTCAAAGGACGAGACCGAAGGCCCCCTCACCGACAAGACCGTGCGTGAGTACATCAGCGAGTACCTCGAAAAGGATCTCGGCATCGAAATCGACCGCATAAAGGGCAGGCGCCACACCGAGCTCGCCGCGGACCTCGAGGGCGAATTCCTGGTCAAGCTCGCGTCCATCTACGCCTCATTCGTCATCCACGATTCCTCCAGGGATATCGTCATCAAGAACTTCATCAGGAAACACCCCCTCGACGGGCTCTGGATGATGGCGCGTATCTACTTCGCCTCCCTCGAAAGAAAGCGGATCAGGTTCAACTATACCACCAATTCCAACTACAAGATCACCAACGCCCTCTTCCATCCCTATCACCTTGTCCTTCGCAACAACAACCTTTATCTCTACGGGAAAATCCACGGAGAGCCCTCCCCCTGGCTCCTCATCCTCAACCGCCTCACGGACCTGAAAGTGACCGAGGAGCTCTTCGACGAGGAGCCCCCGTCCATCGACGAGGTGTTCAGGGACACCCTCGGATCGTTCATCGGGAAGAAATACCATGTGCGCCTCCGTATCGGCGATTCCATCATCCAGCAGGTCGAGCAGTTTCTGAGCATCCTCGAACCGAAGATCGAACGCGTCGATCCCGCAACCTGGGAAGCCCGCTTCACCATGACCGATGACACTTACCTCTGCAAACAGCTTCTCCTCTACGGAAAAAACGCCGAAATCCTCGAGCCGCCGGACCTCCGGGAGAAAATGATCGCCATGCTCAGGGAGAGCATGGCGGTGTATGCCGGAAACAAATAGTTTTCTGTCATTCCCGCGAATGCGGGAATCCATTTCTTTATATAAATCGATCTGGTCCTTTACGTAACCCTCTCGAAATACGCGGCCCCAATCCTTCGTTTTCCGCGCATGTACCCCTTTATGGTGTATGTGCCCCCGTTGAAATCGATCGACTCGTACACTTTCCCCATCTTGAAATGATCCGGTCCGTCCGGACAGGGATCTTCAACACAGCCGCATCCAATATACCTGAGCTTCCGCACGCAGGGCCGTACCTTGTAAAGGTCTTTCACGAATTCCGGATCAAAATGAGCGATGATCCTCTTCACGGTCCTCCTCATTAAGTGCGGGCATTCACAGGATGCCTGAATAGCTACCATATTGAACCTTCTTTCATTCTCAAATCCTTCGTCATGATCCAATGGTTCCATGTTAAAACCCCACTCTCTTCTTCTCGTCCTTCCTGTACCGCACTTCCCTCTCCAGTTCCCCTGCTATGGTCTCAAGGTCAATCCCCTCCTCCAGGTAGCGGTTCCGGTTCCATACGGTCCTCACATCCCCCGGGGTAAGCCCGTCAATGCCGCATACGCGGTTCTGCATTTCCATCGAAAGCGCTTTCCCCTTCGGGTTGAAATACTTCTCAAACAGAGTGAACCTATCGGCGGGGCGCAGGGGCTTGAACTCAATCTTCCAGTTGAACCGTCGCATCGCGGCCTTGTCCATGTTCGGAAGAAGGTTCGTGCAACAGATCAGAATTCCCCTGTGGTTCTCAATCTGCGTCAAAAACTCGTTGGTCCTGCTCACTTCCCAGGAGGCGTGGGCGTTTTCCCGGCAGGTGAAAAACGAATCCGCCTCGTCAATGAAGAGTATCGAACCGGTGCTTTCCGCCTCCCGGAAGGCCGCGGCGATGTTTTTCTCCGCCTCTCCCACATACATGCTTTCAAGGTCGGAATACCGTTTTACCAGGAGCTTCTTTTTCATCGTCTTCGAGAGGTATTTCGCGTACTCGGTCTTCCCCGTCCCGGGAATCCCCCAGAAAAGCAGGTTCATCTGTATCCTCTCGGAGTGCCCCGGTTCGTCCATCCTCGTGATGAAAGAGGTCAGGCTCTTTTCCAGGTTACCCATGTCCGTGTCGGTGTGCAGAATGGAATGGTCGTACTGTTCTGCTATTTTCGACAGTTTGTCCCTGTCAATATGCTCCCTCCCGTGGATCAGCTCCTCGTGCTTGGCGAGAAATCCCCTCAGTACTTTTTCCACTGACTCTTTATCTGGAGTCACTTGCGTAAAAAAAGTCCCAACCGAATCAAGCGACGAGGCTATTCCCCCCGCGTTTACGTGGTATTCCTCGCACAGCTTCTCAATGGTATCGCTTCCGATCTGTTTTCGAAGCGGGTTCCCTTTTAACAGGTTGTTGAACACTTTCTGCCGCTCGGCCATCGTGAATTCCTTGAACCGCAGGCTGTAATCGAACCTTCTCTGCGTCGACTCCTCCATGTGCCCCGTTTCGTTGGTAATCCAGAGAATCTTCGCGCGCGTTTTCTCGAGAAAATCGTTCAGCCAGCCCTTCTCCGGGGCGTCCTGGACATTGTAGAACATGTACCGGCTGTTGAGCAGAAAGTCCGCCTCGTCGACCACGAGTACGCACTTTGACGTATCAAGGGTGTTCACTCCCACTTTAAGGGCCAGCATCCTGTCTGTTTCATTATCTCTACGTTTGTTAAAATAGTCGTCATCTTCCCCGTACTGGAGAAACCGCGGTTCAAGCCCCGCGCTCCGTATGACCGAACGCGCGAATTCCGTTTTCCCGGTACCGGCGGCCCCGTAGAGCAGAATGTTGCATGGCTTTTCCGAGCGCAGGAGCGTCACAATAATGTCCATGTCCTGGACCGGAATATTGAAATTCGAAATCTCCAGCGCCTTACTCGCGTCCCCTTTCACATACCTGTCCGCTATCGTTTTACGGCTTATGCCGCAAATATAGTCTATTATCGTGTCCTGAATATCGTAAAAGTCGTTCCTCTGGGAGCTGATCTCCTTGAAAAATCCGTTCTGGTACATTCTCCCGCTTTTCCCCAGCTTCTTTCGCGCGTTCATCAGGGGCACATCCACTGCAATCGAGGCAAACCTTAAAAAATCCGCGTAGCTGAACTCATTCACGAGGCTGTTCATCTTGTTGGAGTTTATTCCGTATATGCAGTAAAGAAAACACAGAAGTTCCTTTTCGTCATCATCAAGATCAAATATCCCGCAAAGCTCATGGATCCTTTTAAGGTAGCTTTCATCCGTGCGTTCCGTTTCCTTCACGTGTATCCCATTCAATATTCCCGTGAGATATTTCTTGAAATCCCTTCTTGAAAGATTCAGGTCTTCGTCCTCCACGAGTCCATTTATTGTCGAGGCAAGATTGCTTTCATTATATAGTTCTTCATATACTTCCTTTTTGCTCTTGTATCTGTATCCCCGCTTGGACGCTCGTGTCGGATCATTTCCTTTGATAAGTCCGTATATGTGGTTAATAACGTCTTTCCTGTCGCCGGCGCTCATTAACATAAAAACCCACTCCAGGAAGTCGTTTGTAAGCTCCACGTTCCCAACCAGCCGTGTAGCGTATTTCAGCATGTACAGCCTAATCGGGAAATCCTCCCCCGAAGCGGTGTTGAACGTGAATCTCAATTCATTGTTGACCATTCTGTTTCGTAGTTTGCGTGCCATCTCATCCTCCGGCCATTTAATAGAAATTTTCATCGCACCGTGGGCCGCAGTAACAAAGTACCGAATGGTGTGGCCGCAATCCGCACCTTAACGGTTTAGGTTGATAAATATTGTCTTTTCACTCCTCCTTATTTCCTTTATTTGTAAGCATGTTCAAGGCCTCAATCAGGGAGTCCCGCGCGAGGAGCGCCGCGTTCACCCCGTCGTCCCCGGTATCGTACAGCATGTCGTCATATATGCACACTCGTGACCCGTTCGGCTGCGCGTCCGACCACTCCTTCCAGGGCTTCGCCGCTGCAAGCTGAAACGCGGTCTGGTTCATCTCCTGTATCAGCTCCTCAAGCCTCTTCACAAGCTCGGTTGCACGTTTGTCATAGTCGGCGTACCTCTCGCGAATCGTGTCCATCCGCACTACTTTTTGAGCGCTCTTTTTTCTCACTGATTTTTTACGCGCTGCCATGATTCCCTCCATATCCCTTTAATCCTGTGTATCTTTCTGAATACAATATACGCACCCATCCCTGACAGGTATCGACATACATGCATGTATAGTGTCGAACTGCCTAATATACACAACATGCCGTATTCAAGGTGTACGCTGAAGGTCGAGGTTGGTCAAAAGGAATGTGAGATAAACCCTCACGGTATACCTGCAATTCATGCATCAAAGTATATTATTCCCATGAAACCCTGGAGCAAACTGCAGAAGCGCCTCTACGGCATAATCGACCCCCGGATCGATTTCCAGATCCATTGCGTCGCCTACCCCATGAAATCCCGGAGAGGAACTGCCGGTATACCCAGGTATTACATCACCCTCGGTAAGGAAATCATCTGGGATTATCCGAAAGACTTCATTGCGGGAACCCAATCAGGTTCGGAATCTAACTATCCCCATGAAAACGACGCCACGGCCATCTCCCTCTTGATCGAGGAATACATCGAGACCGATAAAACGATACTGTTGCAGAAGGATTTCATCAGCGACCGCTGGGGCCTAACGGACATCCTTAAAGCGTCGGATCGAAGAATAGGAAGGAAACGACTCCAGTCATTATTAACAAGCGTACGCGGCACAAGGGCAAAGGAAATCATCCATCAAAGAAATGAACTCTACGAAGGCATGAAAGACTCATCCTTCCCCGAATACTTCGCCCGGTAGTTTGATACAAATCCGCCCATGAAACGCAAACTCATTCCTCTTAAGCGGGGTAAAAAGGACCTTGATTACACCTGCGAGGGCATCATACCGGAACTGTTCGTCTCACCCCATGATTCAGCCATCAGCAGAATACATGTACAAAAACAGCTCATTCCTCCGCCACCGGCCCAGTCAGCTTCAGGCTGAAAACGCCATACGTCCTACCGGCGCTATAATACTCCCCCGCAATGCTGTTTCCATTCACATCGGCACTATAGGAGTACAATGCCGTATCGCCGGTACCAGAATATTCAAGCAGGACAATTTCACGAAATGACAGCGATACGCGGTCGCCATCATCGGTCCATGAACCCTCGAACGACTTGACCGACTGCGAGGTGCCCAAGTGGAACTCTGTTTCACCGGAAATTCCATCCTCCGTGCACCTGATAATATCCAGGTACATTTCCCCACCTGTCCCGTAATACGCGGTCCTTGTGCCCGTATACAAACCGCAGATGTCCGGCACGCTTTGGTCCGCGCATGAAAGAGCGGCCAGCGCCAACGCCAGAAGTACAACCTGCATCACTTTCCGCATGGCCGCACCCTCCGCACTGTCTTTTTGATATTTCGCACAATCAATCCCAGCCCCAGGATGAACATGCTGAGGAGATGGTTCACTGCGATGAATGCCGCGGACGCTTTGTTGTAATTCTCGTTTCTCGAAGCGTTCAGACAGCCGCAGCCGTTCATCGATCCGTCGTATCCAGACTCGCCGTATCGAAGAACCGTGCCCGCCGAGACGTTGCCCGCATGATCCCTTGCCCGGATGCGCACCAGGGTCACCTTCCCATGCGACACGTTCTCCACCGTGGCCTCGTTCACCAATCCCAGGCTGACCGAGTTGAAATAGTTCCCGGATACCCCGCCGGCCTCCACCTTGTAGCCGGCCAGATCGTCGCTCCCGCCATGGCTCCAGCTGAATCGCAAGCCCCGCGTTCCCTCCTCTACCACCTTGACATTTATGGCATCCCCGGGAGGATATATATCATGGTAGTCCCACGTGGCCGTGACGGATACACCAGTGTTCCCGGATTCGTCGAACGGGCAGACATGCAGCACGCCGTGCTCGTCCGTTTCCAGGTACCGGCGCGCCACCACGTGGAACGCGTTTTCGGTCTCGGCCAGCTCGATCGTGCCCCGTGCGCTCTTCACCTCGACACGGTATCCGCGCACCCGCCCGTCCGGCGAGGGCACCCATGCCGTCTCAAGTCCCCCGGAAGAGGGGGTGATGGTGATATTACCCGCCGGCAAAAGGGGCATGCCTCCAGCGGCTTCGGGAACTCCCTTTACCCCACTGCTGTATTCCGATATTATATCGTCATAGACCGCCCTTACCCGGGCAAGGTACTCATTGCCGTTTACAAGGCCAGTCACCGTGCCCGATATCCCCAGCATGAACATGGAAACATTCCCGTTCTGATCATCGAGAAACAGTTCTGCCATGGATGAGCCATACGGGTTCGACCAGCGCAGTTCCAGGGCACCATCGCGGGGAACCATCGACAGTATGGCCGGGCGCGTGAGCTTCCGAACCGCGCGATGAAGGAATTCCGAGCGGCTGACACCATCGATGACAGAGGGATCGAAGGACACGGCAAGTGAAGGGCCCGCCGCTGAAGTGCCCTCACGGTACACGATGGTGCCCCTGTTTTCCGTCGGTACCGCAGATGCCATGAGAATTCCGTCGGCTGCCGCCGTGAGGCAGTCCATTTCCTGCTGGTAATGCTGGATATTGTACCCAGTCCCGTCGAGCCACTGGAGGCCCGCCTGTGCTGCCGCTGCGATATTCGATGTCACCGCGGCAATTCCCAGGTCACGCAGAAACGTGTCCCCGGTCATCTGACCAACCCATCCCGAGCCTGTCAGCACCAGCGCGCCGTCGAGCGCAAGGTAATCCTGTATCAACGCAACCTCGTCGGGAGAGAGGACCATTCCCTCAATGCCGCCGGTATGCCAGATAACCAGGTAAGGACGGAGCTCCCGGAGCGGCGGAAGCCCTCTTTCCATCGTGCTCCACACGGCAGGCCTGTAACCCAGGGACTCCAGCGACGCGGCCATCGCCTCCTCGCGGATGCTTCCGCCATCGTCATCGACCAGGAGTACGGGGCAGTCACGTCCCGCGCTGAAGGGAACTGTAAGCCTGCGCGCATAGTCGCCGCCGTTCGATGTTATCTCCATAGCGAGCGCTCCCGTGCGGTACAGGTCATCCCCGGGAAGCACCCTGATAATGAACGGCTCAGCGTTGCGCGACTTTCCTCCCGGCATGGTATCGGGATACGCGGACTCGCCGGATACGACCTCAATGAGGCCGCCTCCGTCGACAAGCTTCACAACCGCACCCGACATGAGCGCTCCCTGGTTTTCCAACTCGATGAACAGGTCCAGCGTTTCGCCTGATTCCGCGAAGCCGTCGCCGTCACCGCCGCGGAGTTCCGTACCCGATATGGTGATATGCGGGTACACGAACACATCGAAGAGGGATACCCGGACGTTGAGCCTCCCTCCCGAAGCGCATCGGCCAGCCATGGCGGCAACCGGGTCTACTGCACTACTGATAATATCCCTCACCACCGCCGGCTGGAGCCCGGAATTCCCCGAAAGAAGAAGCGCCGTTGCCCCGGAGACATGGGGACACGCCATCGAGGTGCCGCTGTAGTATTCATACGCCGCGCCCGGAATCGAGCTCAACACGTACATTCCCGGCGCGAACACGTCGACGCTCTTCGCGCCGAAATTGGAGAAATACGCGATGGCGTCTGTGGAATCGGAAGCCCCGACGGAGATGATGCTGGATGATGCATAGCAAGAGGGATAGTTGGGCGACAGGTCCGTGTTCATGCCGGCATTGCCCGCCGCCGCTACGAATGTCACGCCATGGGCTCCGGCCATGTCTATCGCATCCTTTAGTGCCTGTGAATACGCGCCTCCGCCCCAGCTGTTGGAGAGAACGCGCGCGCCGTTCTCAACGGCGTACTCTATGGCACGGATGGCGTCCGAGGTAGACCCCGAGGGATTGAGGAACTTTAGCGCCATGATCTTCACTTTCGGAGAGACGCCTATCACCCCGATAGAGTTCCAGCCGGACGCCCCGATGGTGCCCGCGCAATGCGTCCCATGGCCGTGTGTGTCCATCGGATCGGGATCGTTGTTCGCGAAGTCATACCCATGGACATCGTCAACGAAGCCGTTGCCGTCGTCATCGATGCCGTTCCCCGATATTTCTTTCGTGTTGGTCCATATGTTCTGCACCAGGTCCGGGTGGCCGTAGTCCACGCCGGTATCTATTACCGCAACCACGATATCTCGCGACCCGGCGGTGATCTCCCACGCGGCGGACATTTCTATTTTGTCCATCCCCCAGAGCTTCCCGTACAAGGGGTCGTTCGGAACTGCC
This sequence comes from Spirochaetota bacterium, assembly GCA_017998375.1. GTDB lineage: Bacteria > Spirochaetota > UBA4802 > UBA4802 > JAGODF01 > JAGODF01. The sequence continues at coordinate 7,597 of JAGODF010000061.1, read as the reverse complement.
AATGCCTCGAGCATGTAGTCGGGTTCGGCGTAGAGGACGGCAGGGTCGGCACGGAGATCGGCGAGGGTCTTGTCAACGCCATGGCCTGCGGGTACATGATGCAGTATCACGCCGGAGCGACGGTAGTGACGAAGTGCTCCGGGAAGCTTTTCGCCTTCAGCCGAGGAGCGGTATTTCACCAGGACCCGGCCCGGGGCGTATTCCAGAGCATATGCCGTGCCTGAAATGACAAGGAAAACGAGGATTAACGGGAATAGAAATCGGAATGCCATGCCTTCCACCTCATCCGGTTTTTGAACGTCCTGACACCGGGTATGACGGGCAAGCTGGCGGTATTATCGGAAAAAATCAGGAATTATGGCTTTGCAACGCGGATTCTTTTTTCTGTAGCGGTAATAAAATTGCCCTCAATTATATCAGAATGATTATCCATAATTTTCTTCAGCACTTCTATTTTCCCCTGCGGGCTGTTGTCCGATAAACGCAGAAATATTACGGCGCAGTGTTGCATTTTCAACCTGAAAATCATTTCTCCGAAATCGCGGTCATTGGTTATCAGGACTCTCCCGTCTTTCCGCGCAATCTCTAATACTGACTCATCAGAGAGGCCCCTTGACAACTCATATACCGAATAAACGTCATGCCCGACGTTTATTAGCCATCCTGCCACCGAAGGGCCGGTGCATTCATCTACAATAAATTTCATATTAAAAATTAAACCGCTTCGTCAATTGACAGGAGGATCGTTCCGTCAAGCATTTGTGATGCATATACAAGGCAGGCCTTGATATCCTCGCGTGCAAGACCCTTATATTCGCGTAAAATCTCATCCTCGGTCATGCCCTGTCCCAGCATTGAAATGATATATTGCACGGTAAGACGAGTACCCTTGATAACGGGTTTACCAGCCATTACCCGCGGATTAATTTCAATTCTAGATGTTATATCGTTGTTGCTCATAATGTCCCCCTGACCATAGAAACGCGTAACCGGCGCAGTGCTTTGATGCCCAAATATATGATACAAAAAACATAATGGTTTTCAAGTATTTTATTATTTTTACATCGTCGATTCCATGCATGCACCAGCTCACTCCCCGTAATACACGTAATTGTGCTGGCTTATATCGTCCTGGCCGTATCGCTTCGCAAGGGCTTCGAGCGCCTTCGTGAACGACAGGAACGGGGTATGACCTTTAACCACGAGGGAATCCAGCATGCGGGTGAGGAAGAGGTAGCTCTTTTCATACTCCAGCTGCCAGTTGGTCCCGATGAAAGAGCGCACACCCGCTTTCACGGCATGGTATGCGAACGAGTGCCCTGAAAACGGCTCCGCGGCCGCCGAGCGGCACGAACTGGATATAACAAGGTCCGGTGGCGTATGGGCCAGTGCCGCGAGCGAATCGCAGCAGAATATCTCTCCGTTGCGGCAGACCCATCCGGTACCGCCCGGAGTGCTATCGAAGACCGAGTGCCCCAGGTAGACAATCGCGTTGTACCGCCGCCGGCCGAGCTCCATCTGCAGATGGCCCTTGTTCTCCGCGCGAATAAACTCACCCCGCAACTTCCCCGCAACCACAAATTGCTTCAGCTGCGCCTCATTCTCGTCGAAGCCGGGAATACCCTCACCGGAGCCAATAACGATGAGCACGCCATGCTTTTCGTCAGGGATCGCAGCAGCATACGAATCGAAGTCGCGATTGAACGAGCGCCGAATTGGAAAGTGAATGCCGTGCAGAACATGCAGCACGGTCTCCCATGGTATGCCGGAGAGCGTCGGGTCGACCGAAATGCGGATCCCATGCCGTGCCGCATCCTTGAGCCGCGCGTCCATGGTGACCTCCATGAGCATGCTTCTGGCGATTGACGCGATGGCTCCGAGCTCCGGGGAGCATGGTTTCCCGTCCATGATATTCCGCTCTATCTTCATGTACTCCACGGCCATGCCGCGGCGCACTTCCTCTATACCGGATTCCGATAGGTTCGCCTTCTCGTATCGGTGGAACTCATTGCCGATGTTCAGGTTGTAGAGAATAATGTTCGAACGGGAAACGAAGTTGATCACGAGGCGGTTTTCCTCGAGGAGGGGAATCTCCGTCACGCGGCGATTCGACGCGGAGTGTATAAAGAGTGACTCGCGCCCGGGTTCGGGCACGGCGGAATGCTCCTCGTGGCCCTCCGCATCGATGTAGGAGATATCCATCCCCCGTTCGTGGGCGGCGATACCCATCTGTGCCGAAAGTATCTTTTTCCCTCCGGTCACGTCGCAGAGCGTGGAGGATGGGTCTTCGATGGACCCGAGCACCGAGAGGAGCTTCCGGTAGTTCTCCTCGTGCCCCATGTTATCTAGTTCGATCAGGCGAATCCCATCGCGGGGAATGGAGGGGTCCAGGTTCGGAAGGAACCGTTTCCTCAACTGTGCCTCGTTCCTGGAAGTATACCCCGCGAACAGGCGTTGAGGAATGATGGCGTTGGCGATAATGAGCGCGGGATTCGCATCATGCCCCACGACAAGTGCGAGGGTGGTATACCTGGGTATGCTCCCGTCGGCTACCTTTGTACCGATCTGCATTTTGAGCAATTCAGTGATGCGCGGCAGGATATGATCGAAGTAGAACGCGCGCTTCTCATCGCGCTTCGCCAGCTTTCGCCATCGACCGAGAATTCGCCTGTCAAGTATGCCGCGGTCATCCATACACTCATTTAAGATTGAAATACTGCCGGAGTCAAGAGAAAACAACATGAAAAAAACCGATATTCCCGGCTTCCGCATCGTCGAATGCTTTGGAGGGTAACGAAAACTATGATCAGCAACAGTTCATTTCCAGCTGCGGATGTCACATGCCCAAGGAGATTTCAGGCTGACGACAGGGCAAATCTGCTTGACAGGGCTGTAACGGCTCCATTATCATTATATCGTACAAATTATTACTTCAGCATCTTCCGCGATACAATGATAGAAAAATCCGAAGTGAAACCGTCTACAGAAGTGACAACCGATCTCGCGGCAGTATACAGGGAGCACCACCAGACCGTCAGTAAAATGGTATGGACGGCCATGTCTAAATATCGCGACACGCTCAAGCAGGAAGACCATGATGATATTGAGCAGGCTGTCTGGGAAACACTCGCCGGGGGTGCTCTGGCCGGCTTCCGGGGCGAATGTAAACTAACAACCTATTTATATCGGGTGGTTTTCTCTCGCACTGCAGACCATCTCGAAACCCATCTCAAGCATCAGTGTGAGGAGTCGGATGAAGCCATCATGCCTCGCAATCCCGCAGAAAGTGCCCTGGAAGCTGTTATTGACTCCGATCTTCTTGGCGCAGCCCGGGAAGTGTTTGAAAGCCTTACCGGCACCCAGCAGCTTGTCTACGTCCTGATAGGAATCCGCGGGATAAACCAGGAAGAAGCGGCTCTGAAGATGGGGCTTGCACAGTCCACGGTTTCCGAACACTGGTCCGGCATACGTCGTCGCGTGGAACAGGAGCTTTCCCGGCGCTATCCGCACCACCAATTCGACATTGAGGAAATAATATGCAGGACAGGATACTGAAGGAATTCGCACGGAAGGCCTGTTCCGGCGAAATGATAGAAAAAACACTCGGAGTCGCAGATGGGACCATCCGGGATGAACAAAAGCGCGATGCCGTCTTCGGTCACATTGCACATTGCCCGTCCTGCCTCCATGCTTTCGAGCAATACGAGCCTTTCGAAGAAACATCGTCCGACTTTCCCGGGAAAAAGCACCGGGGCCTGATTGAAATCATCTTTTCACTTGTGCAGGGTGCGATACAGCCGGTTACCGGGCCTTTCCTGGTGGAGCCTGCCGGCGTCCCCGTACTTGGATATAATGCCTCGCGCATCTCCGTGTATAGGGTCCCTGTCAACGAAGGCGAGCTTACGCTGCGCGCGATCCCCACAGGCGGCACCTTTTCTCTCGAAGTACCCATGGAAAATCGTGATACCCGATTTTACCTCATGGGCGGGGGCATCCACGAAATCGCATCACCGCACGATGGTATCGCGACTTTCCGTAACATCCCACCAGGGGAATATGTCCTCTCCAGGGACTACAGGGATTTTATTGCCATAAGGGTTGATTCCTGAGTACCGTCATGTTTTCAATAATAAAAAATTTATTCTCCAGGAAAAACAACTTCCCCCGAGAACCCTCTCCTGGATCTCCATCAATTACTGTCGACATACGCGTTTCGGATTATCCGGCTGCGTTGAAACTGTCCAAAACCCAATACGCGCACAATTCAAATCTGCTTCTTTCAACCGCAATTGCATCTATTGAGGCTCTTGAAGGCAAAAGTCTCACAACCACCGAAGCCGACTATCAGCTTCACGAAACTGCCCGACTTTGCGACCTCGCCCTATTTGATATAATGACCAGACACCAGCACTACACGATCATTAAAAGTGAAAGCCAGAAAATACAGAACGATTTCATCAACCACTTCAAAGTACTGTATGCTGTGACTTTCCTTAATAAAATTGATGCTCGTATTGACACTCTGATCAAATTCATCGAAAATCGCAAGCTCACCAAGGACGCGGGCACCACCATGTGGGAGAAGCTCAAGGCGTGGGGAAACAAGGTCAAGGATGAGTTCTTTGACAGTTTCAGGAATCTGCTCTCCCTGATCCCCATTATGAAAGTTAAAAGTGATTACAGCAAGCTTCTTGAGGAATATCTGGGCGAAGAAGCTCTGAAATGCCTGCACAATGAAACATTGGAAGCCATACGGCCGGAAATCGAAAACCGCATTCGTGAAAAAACAAACCTGCTCTCAAATGAAATTACATCGATTGCTGCTGATTTCCCAATAAGAGGTTATTCCCCGGGTGAGGCAATCTCTTCGTCATTTAAAGTAACTGGATTTACGATGCTAATTTCCGGTGCTGGCACGATGGTACTCACTGCAGGCTGGCATACCATTGCCTGGTCTACACTGAATCTCCTGCTTCCCATGATAATATATCTCGTAATACCAGGAACAATCCTTGCAGCGGCAGGACTTCAGAATCGCGATCTGAACAAGAGAAAGGAATCCCTCAAGGAAGCGAAGGACTCAATCCACAGCAGCATTCTTGAACATACGGTTCTGGAACTCGCCGAAAGAATCCGTACACACTATCAGGAGGGAGAATCCGCACGGGAAAACGAACTGGTCAAAAAATTATTTCCCGGCCTCGATAATATTTCCATCTCCCTTGTCCGTAGCGCCATAAAGGACCTGAATTCCGCAATAGGAAAACTTGATTCATATCTGACCGGTCCAACTCAGGATGATTATACTGGCGAATTGCTGAAACGGTGTTTAGACAACAGCATGAGCAGCCCACTGGAGGACTCACTTCTTCTGGCATCGTGTTTCGACAGTCTTATTTCATTCTGCAACAGGAAATTCCATCTTGGTGGTAATACGATCCGTGACGGCGGTTCTGCCTTTATAATCGCAGAATTAAAGGAGCGCGGATTTATCGATGATAATCAATTTAACATCCTGACGAGCGCGCGACGCATAAGGAACAGGCTTGCGCACCACGTCCACGATTTCATAAGACTCCCCGAATCCCAGCAGGCAAGCCAGGGAAAGGTGCTGATGGAGGGAATACGGGAAATAAAAAAGCTCGTAAAGGATTAGAGCAGGAACGGCTGCACGGGACATCCATCCCCCGTGCAGCCGATTATAATTATCTCCCGTACGGTTTGTGGTTACCCCTTCATCTTCTTCTCAATTCGAATAATTGCGAACATGACGCTCAGCATGAGGAAGGTGAAGATGAGCCCCATGACGGTGCCGTACCCGGCCATGCTCATAAGGAAAAAGCCTCCGGAAGACCTTCCATCGATCTCCCGCATTTGGAGCCTGAATTCCTCGTTGAATTTTTTAAGGACCTTCGAATTATACAGTGATGCCACGGGCGTCTTCTGCTCCGTGAGTGTCTCGATGCCTGCCTTCTCGGCGTCCTTAATGTAATCTACGACATCATCGATGTACGGCTCCTCGTACTTCCGGGGAAGTTCGCCGATAAAACCATAGAAAACCCTTCGCGTGTTATCCACGAAGTTATCAGTTTTTGTTTTTTTGTACTTCGCCATGTCATCCGCGCGAGTCTCTGCGTCTTTAAAAAGATTTTCTTTTTCTCTCTCCATATAGTCATCCACCCTCGCCTCGTACATGGGGGCCAGTCTCTTCGCGCCACTCTCGGCGAGAAAATTCATCCTTTCGTTGCCGCTCATCCTGTTGACATCGGAAACAGCCTGTTCTCTCGGTGACTCCACGAAATGTGACCTGTCGAAGCTCACGCTGGGGGTACTGCGCGCGAAAAACTTCGCTCCAAATCCGACCAGGAGTATGAGCAGAAATACGCAGATAAGGGCCAGCGTCACCGACATGAGCACCAGCCCGAAGACCTTTGAAATTTTCATCATGACCAGTTCGAACTTTTCCATAACAATCCTCCAAATATTTTAAGTCCTCCAAAACAGGGACAGGCACTGCTTATTAAATATAATTAAACCCGGAAAGAACGTCTATAGCGCAAATCGTGAGAGACGAAAAGAGGTTGCCGTTCCACGCCCCCGGTGAAGGGGTTATCACCGCCTCCGCCATGCAATCCTCCATTAGCGTACTATTTTCAGGGCTGCCCGGAGAGCGAACCCCGCCGCCAGGCGCGTCCCCTTCCGTATACCCTTCCCGATGGTTATTGTCACCGGGTCGTCGCATTTCTTGCCGTCGAGTTTCCTGGCTGCCAGGTACCCCGCGTAGAGTCCCAGGCCGAGGCCGATGATGGCGGGGCCACCCACTAGGGAAGATACCCCTGTCACCACGGCGGTAACAGTACCGCCCTTTACCACCTGCTTTTTAAATGTCGACCGGGCGCCAGGGCCGGCCTTCCGCCAGGCCATAACCGCAGTGATCACCGCGATAACCGCTATGATGGGATTGGCACTCACCAGGGACGCCCATGAACTGGAACCCACGAGGCTCCCCAGGAACCGGTAGTCTCCCTTTCGGAAACCGTACACGGCACCGAAGAACGAGAGGAGTGCCCCGGCGGACTCGAGGGCGTTCACCGTGAACATGTCGTTCACCCAGGACCGTGAGATGCCAGCGGTACCCTCCAGGGCGTCCTTGAGTCTCTCAAGTGACGCGGGATCCATTGACACTGCGGGGTTTATGCCCGACTTCGTGGTGAGATCGCGCATGAGGTGATCGAAGGCCCCGAAGGCCGCATCCAAATGGGTATCGTCAGGAAGGGCCCCGTCTGCGGCCTCGAAGGCCCCCCAGAACGTGTGGCTCCCGTCGGTGATGTGGTGCGTGGAGGATGAACCGATACTGCCATTGACGTAGGCGGCATCTATGGCGCGGTCGTAAGCAGTTGTATTCTTATTTAAGACTTCAGACAGCAAACCGTTCACTTCATCGGACAGCCCCTCGTCCCCAAATACCGCCGCCACTGCGGGAACATGGGCTTCGCCCTGAAAATCTTCATGCTTCTTCTTGTTTGTTATTTCGCTCATGGCCTGCCCCTTTTCCCCCTCTCGCGCAAATTCGGATACCCTTCACGTACCCGGTTAC
>JAGODF010000397.1 GCA_017998375.1 Spirochaetota bacterium | reverse complement strand
TCGCGAACTGGGCCTTCATGTGTTCTATGTTGTCGCCGGTCCACTTGAACGGAGGGATGTTGTTCTGGATGGCGGCGTTCTCCGCGGGGAGGCCGAACGAGTCCCAGCCCATCGGGTGCAGCACGTTGAAGCCCTTCATGATCATGAAGCGCGCCATCAGGTCGCCTATGGTGTAGTTCCGCACGTGGCCCATGTGGAGCCGTCCCGACGGATAGGGGAACATCTCGAGGAGATAGTATTTCTTTTTCGCGGGGTCCTTCGGTGTTTTAAAAACGTTTTTCTCGCTCCAGCGGGATTGCCACTTCTTCTCTATTTCGCTGAAGTTGTAGTCTCGTTCGGCCATGATGTGTCTCCGCGTGTGGTGTGATGTCACTGCGATTTCAGCAGCGCGAGTATTTCCTCGTTATCGTCCGATTCGATGATCCGCTCCTTTACGTTTTCCTTCTTGAGAATGGTCATGATGCTCGAGAGGAGCCTGAGGTATTCCTTGTGCTGCTTTTCCCCCGCGGCGACCAGGATGATAAGGTGCGCCGGCTGGCTGTCGATGGAGTCGAAATCGATCCCCTTCTTGGATATGCCGATGGCGAAGGACATGTCGCGGATGGATTTCAGGCGCGCGTGGGGAATTGCGATGCCGAAGCCGATGCCCGTGCTCATTATCTTCTCACGGTCCTTCAGCGCCTCGATGAGCTCCTCGACGCTGGAGCAGATGCCGGAGTCCTGGAACACCAGGGCGAGCTCCTCGATGGCCTTGAGCTTGTTTTTCGCCTTGAGCCTTTTGATGTAGCTGGCACTGGTGTAGTCGGCCACGGATTTCATGCGGGATGTCCCTCCGTTGAAGCGATGAGCACTATTTATGAAACGAATCGCTCGCCATCAAGTATAAAAAAACCGAATTCTGCACAAAAATTGGGTGATATCCCCACGACCCGCGAGGAGCCGTCTTTTCCTAGTGAAAAGTGCGACGCCTTTTTCACGGGATAGCCGTTCGCCGCGCAGTACCGGGAAAAGTCCCTGATGGAGAGATGGTGCGTGTTAGGCGCCTCGTGCCATTCGTACGGGAGGAGCCTGTTTTTCGGGAGCATGCCCCGGCAGAGGAGGCCGAACCGTATCGAGCAGTGCGCGAAGTTCGGGAAGCTGATGATGGCGCTGCGGCATATCCGCAGTATCTCGGAGATGACGTAGCGCGGCCGCTTGGTGTAGTGCAGGGTCTGGTTGAGGATCACGTAGTCGAAGGAGTTGGACTTATAGTCCGAGAGGCCGTCGTCGATGTCGCCCTGGTAGACGTAGAGGCCGCGCTCCACGCAGGCGCTCACGCCCTCGGGCGATATCTCCACCCCGTAGCCGTCGATCTTCCTCAGCTTCTGCAGCTCCTCGAGCAGGCTGCCGTCGCCGCAGCCCAGGTCGAGCACCCGCGACTTCTCGGGAATTTCCTTTATTATGAGATCGTATGCGATCCGTTTCTGTGAGTAATCGTCCAATTGCAGTGTCGCTCCTAACCGTGGTGGCGTCCGTATATCATCCTATTTTTTCAAATTCCCTCAGGAGAAAGTTCGCGATGTCCCTTTCCATGCGCTCGTCGGGGAGCAGGAACGCGTCGTGCCCCTTGTCGGTCTCCACTTCCGTGTACGCCACGTTCTTCCCGGCGACGCGGAGCGCGTTCACTATCTCCCGCGAGTTCGCGCTGGGGTAGAGCCAGTCGGTGCTGAAGCCGATCACCAGGAAGTCGGCCTGGACGTTCTCGAACGCCGCGGTGAGCTTGCCGCCGTTCTCGGCCTTCAGATCGAAGTAGTCGATGGCCTTGGTGATGTAGAGATAGGAGTTCGCGTCGAACCGTTCCACGAACTTGAGGCCCTTCGCGTGCAGGTAGTTCTCCACCATGAACTCCCTGTCGAACTTGAAGCTGAACAGCTCCGACTTCTGCAGGCGCCTGCCGAACTTCTCGTGCATGATCTTCTCGCTCAGGTAGGTGATGTGCGCTATCATCCTGGCGAGCGAGAGCCCGGAGGAGGGGGGCTCGTCGCGGTAGTAGTTGCCGTTGTTGAAGTTCGGATCGCGGAAGATCGCCTGGCGGCCCACCTCGTTGAAGGCGATCCCCTGCGCCGAGAGGGAGCTGGCCGTCGCTATGGCGATGACGGCCTCCACCCTGTCGGGGTACGATATGGCCCACTGGAGGGCCTGCATGCCTCCCATTGAGCCGCCGGCCACCGCGAGGAGCCTCGTGATCCCCAGGTGGTCGATAAGATGGCGCTGCGCGTTCACCATGTCCTGCACGGTGACCACGGGAAAATCCAGCGCGTACTCCCTTCCCGTTTCCATGTTGATGGACGAGGGACCCGTGGAGCCGTTGCAGCCGCCGATAACGTTGGAGCAGATCACGAAATAGCTGCCGGTATCGAAGGCCTTGCCGGGACCGATGTACGCGTCCCACCAGCCCGGGTACTCGTCCCCGGCGGAGTGGACGCCCGCGGCATGCGCCGTGCCGGAGAGGGCGTGGAGTATGAGTATCGCGTTGGTCGCGTCGGCGTTGAGCGTGCCGTAGGTTTCATAGGCGAGCGTCACCGGGGACAGGCTCTGTCCCGATACCAGCATGAGTTTTCCAGGCGGCTCGGCGAAGGTGAAGTAGCGTGTTGTTACGAGGCCGACGGAACCTTTCGGGGATGGAGCGGCGTCATTCATTCAATATTCCCAAAACCGTTATAAATAGATAAGATAGCGGTTTAACCAGCTATCTTATCTCCCGGAGCGTTGCTCCGAAGGAATTGGCACCACTTTCCGCTTTCGCAGACGGTTGCCGTGGCTTCGCAGGGCCTGTCCCTCAGCCACTCTGGATAAGATATCACCAGGGAATCAAAAGTCAGAAAATCGAGTACAGTGAGACGCCGGAGATGGAAGTGTCAATACATATTTCAGAGGATCGACTTTATTTTCTCCAGCAGGTCTTCTTTCTGGAAGGGCTTGACGATATACGCGTCGGCGTTGAGCGACGCGTCGTTGAGCTTGAGGGTCTTCTCGCTGAGCGCCGAGACCACGACGATCTTCGCCGAGGGATCGATGTTCTTAATTTCGGAGACGGCCATGATGCCGTCCTTCCCGTGCATGGTGATGTCCATGGTCACCACGTCGGGCTTCTGCGCCTTGTACATCTCCAGGGCGTCGTACCCGTTGTCCACCTCGCCGACGATGTCGTGGCCGCCGCCCGCGAGCGTGTCGGATATGATTTTCCGCATGAACTTGGAATCGTCGACTATAAGGCAGCGCGCCATCATCTCCTCCTGGATAGCGGATTGTCCCGCTCTTCAAAATATACCGCGCGGCGGTGAAGGTGTCAACCCCTGAACATCCACGGGGCCGAGTGCATTTAAGAAAAAAATATACAAAATATCAACCACTTTATTT